>JBGTCJ010000504.1:0-3417 GCA_041748895.1 Pirellulaceae bacterium | reverse complement strand
TCGCAAGCCGAGTTACCACCGATATCTCAAGCAAACGCAGGCAAATTAGCTTCAAACTAAATGAAAACCGCTGCTACTCAGCCGACTGCACCCAGTGCCATTCAATACAAACGGGCAACTTCATCGCATTCGCTTCAATTTCCGTCCCGATATAGCACGGGTCAAGCACCAGTGCCTCAACATCCTTTGACAGACACACCGGCCCATGCACGTGTGCCTCAATGTAGCGATCAAGTTCATCGCAGTTGTCGGACTCGCACGCTTCAATCAGTCCCATGTGTGATGCGTTTCCGAAATGTACCGGTTCGAAAAAACTGTCGGGGTAGCAGAACGTGGTCCGTTGAAGTACGTGATCAGCCAGGCGGAAATGGGAGCATCCAAATCGCGGTGATCCGCCCACCGATCGCCGCCGGTGGTTAAGCGCCCCGTACTTGGGTCGCCGGGACGGTGACTCGATGTCATATGCGCTTGAGAATATCCGACTCTCCCATCGCCAACGGTCACCGCCCTCGTACGCGCTCAGTCCACCGTTGCTGGTCCGCGTTTCGAACTGGGAGCGTAGCACCCCGTCCTTTGCCAAAACCGCTAGCAAGGCCGAACTACCTGACCTGCGGTCTGGATGGAAGTTCACTGTTACACGCAACGTCGGTTCGATCGGCGGTCCAACTGCGTGTCTGGCGATGGCTGAAAGTGCTTTGGACTCCGGCGATGCAGGAATCAATGTCCAGTCGCCCTCTCCGTATGCAGAGATATCGTTGGTGGATTCGCGAGCGCTTAAGACAAAGTCCTGGCTAATGGAGGCAGATAAGTCCTGGAGAGCCTTTTGGGCCGGTGCGATGAGACGCTGCATGTTTATCTGCGCGGCTTTCAGGTCCTTCAATCTTTCCAAATTTTTTAGCTCCCTTCCTTGGCGAATACTCGTGATCAGCGAACCAGTTGCCGAGTTCCACTGGGCTGCGATGGCATTGAATCGAGTTTCAAGCTGCTTTACTCGATCCAGTGCGGATCGGAGTCGATCTTGCCGACATTCCTTTGCCGCCTCGGCAAGTTCGACGGAAAACATATGAAGCCCGCTGAGTCCGCCAATAACTCGCCCGTTGGGGAGTCCGCGTATCTCACCACCTGCAAGCCGCTCTGTTCGTTGTACTGCGGCGAGAACTTGCGAAAATTGTGCGGCGGTTGTTTGTCTCACGGAGGCTTGATATCCAAAAATGTAGACTGAGAACTGAGAAATCTGCGTGTACAGCACTTTGGGACGATCAAATTCGACGAACGCTTTGCGTAACCGGGGACGCGAGGGAAATTTTCAAGCGGCCAAATCGCTTAGCCCGCGTTCTCCGGTTCACGCGATGGTTCGTCGATTCGCAGCAGGCCCACGGTTGGCGCGCCGATATCAAAAGCCTGAACATTATCAACAGCGGGCTGATTGCCGACGCCAGGCGCGCCCGAAGCCATTGGTTCAACGCTCCGCGCAGTCCAGAGAAACCCAGTGAAGCCCAGTAAAAGCAAAACAGCATGTGAATAGGCTGACGTCCAACGGCTACTTCTACGAGCAAGGCGAAAGACAATCAGGATATCCACGGCAATCACGATCAATACGATCGGCGTGGACGCCGCAACAAGATCAGACATTCCCGTGATCTTTTCAAACTCGGGTGTAAGCTTTGTACCCACAAGTTTGTAGAAATCTTGGAACGACCAATTCATCTGGACGACCACAAGATAGAGCATGCCAAAGGCAAGCAAGTGAATGACCGAAAGCAAGAGCGCGGAAAGCCAATTTCCATTTCGTACCGGTTTGATGTCCGATTCGTCACTCATGTTTTGCGTCCAAGAAAAAGTTCGGAACAGTGAAAAGAAGATCTTCGAAGGGCGAGACACACTCGAACGAATTCGCTATCGAGATTCCTTCGCATCTGATGAGTGTGGCGTACGATGTTAGAACGGATCTTGAATCTCGCCGTCTTTTGGCAGACGGGCGTGTTGATTGACGAAGTCCGCGAGCGTTTCAAAGTATGCGATATACGCGTCAATGTCTTGCTCGGTATCTTGGCGCGGCGGCTCAATATAACCACCCATCCCTGTCAACTCGTTTGGGCTAGGCATCCGTCGATTCTTGCGAAGGAACTCTGCGAGCAAACGCTTTTTCGAGATTACGCTTGCGTGCATTTCGTCCGCGGTCGGGAATGGGTAGCCAGCTTCACGAGCGTGATCGATACATAAGTGACCTGTGAGGCAATCACCATCCTCGTGGATTTCTGTCGTGTGAACGACCCCTTCGGCATCACAGAGTTCACATTTCATGTTGAAGCGGATCCGGGCTGCCTTAAATCGATTTTCCCATTTGCGTAACCAACTGGTTATCCGGGGTTCGCCTCGGAATATCCGTTTATCGCCAGCTTAATCCCTACTGTCAATCATTTTCTCACCCCCGAGGGACGGTTTTGTCCAGCCTACCCAACAAGGGTCGAGGCAATTGATTCCTTGCCGATTGCGTCCGGACACAGACGTAAACATGAACCGTCTACCGCGATACCGCTCATTGCGGTCGAAGTGGCACGCTTGGGTGTCCAGACCTGACGCCTATCGCTTTAAGTCGACTGAAGTCGCGCAGAGTGGCACGGAACGTCCTAGTTGCCGGTGCAGCGCTCGCTTCGATCGAGAAGCCGGCGCTGCGCAAGTCGTCAGAGCGAGAGCGGCGGTGGCGACAGGCGCCACCACCACCGGAGCCGCTGATCTGCCATCAATTGACCGGTTCGTGTTGACCTTTAGTCGAACCGCCTTGACCCGATTCGTTATCCGCGATCTGCAGGAGCTATGAACCTCGCGACCAAATCGGAAGGACGTTCGACGAAAGTCATCACGTCGGTGAGATGTGGTCCAAGGCGAAAGTACGCCCATTTTGAACAGCAAAATGCAGCGATGAGTAGTGGATACACAATCGGCGGCGGCAGCGAATGCCGTGAGACCGCAAAAAACGCCGCGATCAAGCAACATCAACACGATCACGCTAAGCGATCCGAAATTACGTCGCCAAGTCGACGGTTCAGAGGGGAATGAAGTGCGGCCACCGTTGTCAGATGGCGCCACGTGCGGACTGATGTTCTGCCCAAGGGTGACAATATTTTTAAGCGTAACATTTTGGTCGGCGAAAGTTACCGATCAACCGGCGGCGACGGTTGATCATCGGCTTCAAAGCGCCCGACCTCGCCGCTCCGTTGCATTAGATGGTTCGATTCGATCATTCACGAATTAGTTCCACAGCGATTTCACCGTACGGGAAGCCAATGTCATTTCGCCGTGATTTTTTAGTTCCAAGAACAACGAGCTGTGCGAGATTGGGAGATGTATTTTGGATAAAGCGACGAGATGGATTGACGTACAAACTGCGCTCAGTTAACTGTACTTCGCGAAGCG
>JBGTCJ010000503.1:0-7242 GCA_041748895.1 Pirellulaceae bacterium | reverse complement strand
GGCGGCGTTACCTCCTGGAGTGGGTGAAGCGATGGGTTTGGGATCGCTCGGAATCAAGGCTCCCGGCGTCCCCAGTGTGCCCCCCATGCCCGCGGCCAGTGGCGATTCGGTCGGCGCGATCAAATGGGTTCTGCCGCTTTTGGTGATCTTGGCCGTTGGATACGGTTGCTACCGCTACATCTTTGATGGGATCCGACCGACCGGTGCGGCGGGTAATGTGGTCGTGGAGACCACCAGCGACTATCCGCTGGACATCGAGGAAGGAACCGCAGTCGAGGCGCCCGAATCGTCTGGCCTGTCGATCCCTGAATCGCTCGAACCGGTCGATCAACCCTGATCGGAGGTGGCTTGGGCGGCCGAACGACCGACCATCCACTTGCTGTGGATGAGCCGGCTACCGGATCACGAGGTTGACCAATCGCCCGGGGACCACGATCGATTTGACAATCGTTTTGCCTTCAAGCAGCGAAGCGATCCGCGGATCTTGGCAAGCGATCGCCAGGATCTCGGGTTCGCTCGCCTCGGGTGAAAGGTTGACCTTGCCGCGAACTTTGCCGTTTACCTGGACCGGCATTTCGATGGTCGATTGCACCAACGCCGATTCGTCCCACGCCGGCCATGGCTGAAGCGAGACGCAGGGGATCGACGTGTCGGTATCGCGTGAGGTCAATACGAACCACAATTCTTCGGCAATGTGTGGCGCGTAGGGTGACAGCAGGACCACGAAACGTTCCATCGCCTCGCGAGGTCTCGATTCGCAACGGGTGTAGAAATTCGTGAACTCCATCATTCTCGCGATCGCCGTGTTGAAGCTCAGTGATTCGGTATCCTCCGTCACCTTTCGAATCGTCGCATGGAGCATCCTCGCCTGTTCGGGGTCACATGGCGAATCGACGATCGCCGGGTGAAGGCAGAGTTGTTCGGCGCGATCATCCACGATCATCCGCCAGGCGCGATCGAGAAAACTGCGAACGCCACCGACCCCCGCCATGCTCCATGGCTTGGTCGCTTCGAGCGGTCCCATGAACATCTCGTAGAGCCGCAGCGAATCGGCGCCGTACTCACGGACGACCGCATCGGGATTGACGACATTGCCACGACTTTTGGACATCTTGTGGGCCCGGCTGTCGACCCGAATGGAAGGGTCCGACTTGAGCACGAAACCGTCGCCCTGTTTGTCGACCTCGGTGTCCTCGACCTTGACCGGCGTCAGGCCCGTCCCCTGTTCATCGATGCGATTGCCCTGGTCATCACGACGGACGTAGATCGAGGAGATCCACCGCCCATCGGAGTATTGGTACCCCGTGAACTCGACCTCGCCCAAGATCATACCTTGATTGATCAACCGTTTGAACGGTTCGGGCGATTGGACATGTCCACGGTCGTGAAGGACCTTGTGCCAAAAACGAGAGTAGAGCAGGTGCAGCACCGCATGCTCTGCCCCACCCACGTAAAGGTCGACCGGCATCCAGGCGGCCTCCTTCTCGGGGTCAACGATCGCGCGATCATTTCTCGGATCGATGTAGCGAAGATAATACCAACACGATCCGGCCCACTGCGGCATCGTGTTCGTCTCTCGCTTGTGAAGCTTCCCGTCGAGCCGGACGAACAACCAATCGTCGTCGGCTTTCTCCAACGGCGGTTCGGGGCGTCCATGCGGCTTGAAATCGGCAAGGTCCGGAAGCCGGACCGGCAACTGGTCCGGAGGCACGCCGCGTTTTTGCCCGGTCGGATTGCCGTCGGCGTCGAGCTCGTGCAGGATGGGAAACGGCTCACCCCAGAACCTCTGGCGACTGAATAACCAATCACGAAGTTTGTAGTTGATGGCCGCACGACCGAGTCCCTGATCGGCAAGCTGCTGAGTGATCGAAGCCTTGACCTGCTCGGTCATTTGGCCATTGAACGAATCACTGTTGATTGCCCGCCCGGTGCCGACAAAGCAGGCTCGGCCTGCGATCACCTGATCACGTTTCTCGAAGTCCGAAGGCGGCTCAACGACCGCGACGATGGGTAAATCGTACGTGACCGCGAATTCAAAGTCGCGTTCATCGTGGGCTGGCACCGCCATGATCGCTCCGGTCCCGTAAGTCGCCAACACGTAGTCGGCGACCCAAATCGGGATCGCTTTTCCGGTAACCGGATTCGTGGCCATGCTACCGGTGAATACACCCGTCTTGGCTCGCTCGCCCTCGGTCCGTTCGCGATCGCTTTTGAACGACGCACGGTCTCGGTAGCCGCGAACTTCCTCCGCTCGATCTCGCGTCGTCAGGGCGTCAACCAGCGGGTGTTCGGGCGCGATGACCATGTAGGTGGCGCCGAACAGCGTGTCGGGACGTGTGGTATAGACTCGCAGCGCGTCGTCAGCGGGCTCGGTGACGAAGCCGCTTGAGGCACGCGAGGCACGCCATTCGGCAAAGGAGCCCATCGGGTCACCATCGGTCGACGGGTCCCGAACCACGTGGAAATCGACTTCCGCGCCGCTGCTGCGACCGATCCAGTCACGCTGCAGTTTCTTGATTCCCGCGGGCCAATCGAGGTCATCCAAGCCGTCGATCAGCCGTTCGGCATAGGCCGTGATCCTTAGCATCCACTGTCGTAGCGGTATTCGCTGCACGGGGTGATTTCCGCGTTCACTTCGGCCATCGATCACTTCCTCGTTGGCCAATACCGTGCCAAGTGCCGGGCACCAATTGACGAGCGCATCATCTTGGTAGGCGAGTCGATGCGAGTCACGATAGCTCGCCACGGCGTTGTCGCCGCCGGCAACCACTTCCGGCGGGATGGGCAGTTCATCGATCGGTCGCCCGACGCCTCTTTCGGTGTCGAACCACGTGTCGTAGATGACCAAAAAAATCCACTGGGTCCAGCGAAAATATTCCTCATCGGTGGTTGCGATCGCGCGATTCCAATCGTAACTGAATCCGAGCATCTTCAGCTGACGAGTGAAGTTGTCGATGTTCCGCTGGGTCTGAATGCGGGGGTGTTCACCAGTTCGAATCGCGTGCTCCTCGGCCGGCAAACCGAACGAGTCAAACCCCATCGGATGCAGGACGGTGTCGCCACGCATCCTCCAGAATCGCGCCACAATGTCCGTGGCCGTATAGCCCTCGGGATGCCCAACGTGCAGGCCTTCGCCGCTGGGATAGGGAAACATGTCGAGAATGTACCGTTTGCGTCCTCGGTCGATATTGGGCATTTCGGGAGTGGCAAACGTGGCCTGTTGCTGCCAATAGGCCTGCCAACGTGGCTCAATCTCGGCGGGGTTGTAACGGGGCATAAGAGGTGTTTGGGTAACGACATGAGGTTCGGTGGCTGGTCGCTTCGCGAAACCTTCACGACGCACCGCCAGCGGAAACGGCGTATGATCTTAAAACGTGGTCGACGTTTTCAGAAGGCGACACGGCGAATGTCCGATCCCCAGGCGACCCGCACAATCGGTCCGCCCCAACCCGTGGATCCAAAAAAAACGTCCGTCGCGATTTGCCCGATGCGGAACCGTGGCTTAGCGTTTAGTCGGCGGGGTGGAGTTCGCGCCCCTCGCATGACCCGCATTCGAGAACACACCGATGTCGATCGCTGCCACACCTACCGCGTCAGCCGCTCCGCTCTTTGTCGATCGACGCGGTCGCGATGTGGCCGGCGAGACGCGCGATGAACGGCGGCAGTTTGGGAATTCTCACACCGATCTCTCGCCAGAGGCTTTGGAGTTGGCACTGGCCATCGATCGGTACAAGATTGCCAATCGACGCCGGTACATCACGTGCGACGAAATGCTCGCCGTCGTCAAACAGCTTGGCTACCAGCGCGCCTCGAGCTGAGAAATGCGTCGCCGATCGGGTTGAGGGAGGGTCCTAGGATTCGCTGGGGACGTTGGTGAGAAAGGATCGCGTTAGTTGGCGTCGCGTGACAATACCGCGAGTGCGACCTTGGGTATCGACCAGCACCGCGACGTCACTGCCCGCCTCGAGTAGCTTCAGGAGTACGCCGAAGTGGTGTTCATCTTGTGAGCAGCGAACGACCGGCTCGACGATCGGACTTTCGGATAACGCGACTTGAGCGTAGTTCAGAAAGCCAACGATCGTTTTGCCTCGTTGCACGAGAATGATTGGATGCCCTTTTCGACGCGATTCTTTTTTGGCTTCGGCTGGGTCAATCGGTTCGCTGGTCATCGCCAACCGCTCGACAGGAACGCCAAAACGGATCGCGGGCTCGCTGCCGATATCAAATATATTCCGCGCCAGATCTCGTTGTCCCGCCGCGAGCACGCCGGCCTCGTGTCCCTCTTTGAACACCTGTTCGAGTTCCGATCGTTCCATCGCCAGACGAAGCTGGAAGGGCGTTTCGCCGGTGATCGCTTGGAGGAGTTTGCCGAGCAGGCCCAAAAACATCGACACCGGGAGAAACAGAATGGTCGTCGCCAGCAGGAATGGCCGTCCGGCTTTGAGCAGACGGTAGGGGGCATTGAAGAACAGGTACTTGGGCAAGAGCTCGCCGAGCACGAAGACGACTGGCGCCATCAGCATCGTGGCGAGCAACTCGGCTGTGCTGCCGGACCCGGAAAAACGTTGCGCGAGCATCACGATCCCGAGGCTGATCAGGTAGTTCGCGAGATTGTTGCCGGTCAATGCCGTGGCCACAAAGATCGTCGGACGATTGAGAAGCGCAACCATTGCTCGCGCCATCCAGGCCCCGTCCAAAGCGTCGAGCACCAACCGCGTCCGCGAGACTCGATACATTCCCGTCTCGGTGCCGCTGAAGAACGCGCTCAGCAGGAGTCCGACGAAAAATAAGGATATTGCCAGCGTCACTCGATCACCCCTTGATCTGCCTGGGGAGCGTCACGGTGAATCACCTCGATCAGAAGCTGGTCGTCGTCCAAATTTTCAACGACCGTCATCATCAGGTCACTCCAGGGGCAGCTGTCGCCGATCCTAGGCGGACGCGAAAGCAGTCTGGTCATCATGCCCGCGACCGACACGCCCCGTCCCTCGGGGAGCGCCACGGATGCGACTCGCGAGAGTCTCCGCAGGCTGGTCTCCCCCTGCACCATCCAACGTTTTTCCCCGACCTCCCGAATCGACGGTGTTCCGATCGTTGCCGAACGCTCAACCTGCCCCAACACCACTTGGTGAACGATATCGTCGATCGACAAAATGCCGATGTTATCGCCAAACTCGTTGACGACGACCGCAACCGACACTTCCTGCTGACGCAGGAAGTCGAGCGTCGATGAGACGGTGGATGACCACGGAACGTAAATCACCGGATCCATCGCCTCGGAGATGTCGTCCAAATGGCTCGGACGCAACGTGGAGACATCGATCGCGCCGACGATGATTTCCCCCTCGCTTTCCATGACCAAGAGATAGTCAGTGTCCGACAAACCCTCCGGAAAGGACGATAGATTTAGCGGAAGTCGGACCGTTTGTAGCCGGCTCCGAGGTGTCATGCATTCGTCGACCCTCATTGCAGCCAAGGCGACGAGTACTTTCAGAGCGGTCTGCTCACGCTGCGCCAGCGCCGCGTCATCGGTTCCCAACTCGATCGCTCGACTGATGTCATCGAGTGAGATTTCTGGCTCGGGTGCGAACGTCGGCCAGAGCAGCCGGCGGGCGACGAGATTTCCCATGCGAATCGTCGGTAGCACGGGTCGAGTGATCCGGACGGCGAGCGTCATCGGTAATCCCGCCAACATCGCGATCCGAGTGGGGGCGAGTACGGCGATGCTTTTGGGCACCATCTCACCGCAGAAAATGATTGTCAGCAACGACGCCGCGGTGAACGTCACGGCGGCGGTGCCGCCGCCCGCCTCAGCGGAGCTCTCCAGACGGCTGCCGACGATTCCCGCGATCGAAAAATAAACCATGTTGACCATCAGGTTCCAAAACAGAATCACCGACAGCAAAGTCTCGGGATCGCGGCTCAACCTTGCCGCGAATCGCCCCCACCCTCCGCGACGTTTGAGTTCTCGGAGGTCGTTGGATCGGAGCGAAAAGTAGGCGGCTTCGCTGCCGCTGAAGAGCGCGCTGACGATCAGCAGGGCCGCCATCGCAGGCAACCACGGCAGGATGACCTGCCATGCGGTCACGTCGAGTCTCCCGCCGCGGTACTCCGATCGCGGTCGAGCGATACGTCAAATTCACTTAACGCTGGCACCAACATGGCTGCCGTCGCGAATCCATAGCCCGTGAGGACCGTCAACAAGACAAAAAGCTGATCGCGTTGGAGTAGAAACTGAGTGATCGCGTAAAAGGTCACCAGCGGGAGCAGGAAGGAAGCCAGAAAAATGGCTGACGACGGGTTCCGCGCACCGATCGCCGCGAAAAGGGCCGCGCCGCCGCCGAGTATCATCGCCAGGAAAGGCGCCAACTGGAGCTGAAATGCCCCCCGGAAACTGACCATGATGATCATGCAGATAGCGATCCCCACACAAAGAAAAAAGACCGTCCCGAGACTCACCAGCGTCGCCGTGCGGCCAGCGATGTAGTGCAAACCGCTGTGGATCCCAAGCGTCGCGACAAAGAAGTAGAGCAATCCGGCGCCGACGATTGAAAACAGCGTATTTTCAGTCGTCATCACGCCGCTGACACCGAGGTACATCAACAGTCCGATCGGCAGCAGAATCATCTCCTTGGCGACGTAAAATACCCCCAGGAGCTTTCCGAAAATGAACTCTCCCGGCGACAAATCGGTTACCAGCAACAGGTCCAATGCCAATCCGTCACGTTCTCCTGTGAGCGAGTTGACAGCCAATGCGTTGACCAAAATCAAACTCACCACGCCAATCGCGGCGACGGGCAACGTCGCCGTGGGAAGCGCATTGGTTCGGCTGTCAAATCGACGCAATGCCTCTCCGCTTCGAATTCCCGCGACGATCATCGCCGCGGCGACGACGAATAAGGCGATGAACGCGACACGGACCACGACCACTTTCCGTCCATAGGCCCAGGTCCGAACCTCGCGCCACAGAATTGGATTGCTCCAAACGGTTCGAGGTGATCTCGCCTTCCAAGAAACCACCGCCTCCCCGAGCGATTCGTTCTCGCCGGGCGACCGGTTCGAGGCCGAACCGTCGAGCAAATTTCGATCCAGCGAACTTGAGCGGATCGCCTGGGCTTCCTCCCCCGTCTCCGGTTCGGGCGGCCGCAGCCGGACTTCCCGAGACGGATTCCACACGCGGACGCGGGCGATGCCGTAGATCGTGACTCCGCACGCGATGCAAATCGTCGCCAGCGCGTAGCC
>JBGTCJ010000502.1:0-26937 GCA_041748895.1 Pirellulaceae bacterium | reverse complement strand
GCGGCGTCCGGAATTGTCGCTAGCCACTGGCGGTCGACCGCCGGAAATTTTGCGCTAGCGACGATCCGTTGGGCTGGGGATCCCTCAGGCGGCTCGCGGAGATCACTCGCCAGGCGATCGAAATCGAGGACGTCTTCTCGTGACAACCGGGCACGGTCCTCACGATCTGCCATCGTCATCGCCAACGTCCCGGCGCCGATCAGGAACACCGGCAAAAGCACTGGCAGCAGCGAGAGCGCGAGCGACGGGAGTTGATCCTCTGGTAGCGTTTCCCGCTTCTCGGCGCTGGGCCCAAGCGACCGCATCGGTACGGGCATCCGCGAGTCCACCAAAAACGAGAAAGCCAATCCGACCATTGCTGAGGGCAGTGCGACCATCACGCCAACCACCATCATGATCCCAATGTCGACACCCAAGTTGGCACTCACCAACAGCGGACCGGGCGTCGGCGGGACGAGCGTGTGCGTGATCGCACCACCGGTCGCGATCGCCATCAGGTACCGCAGGTAATTTTTTTCGGTACGGCGGTGAAGGCTCCGAGCCAAGGGCACCAGGAGATAGAACACCGTGTCGAAAAACACGGGAATGGCGAGCAGAAAACCGCTGAACATCAGTCCGACCGAGGCTTTGCTCTCGCCGGTGATGCCTACCGCCCAGCGGACAATGCGATCGGCCGCACCACTGTCGAGCATGCACTTTCCAATGATCGCAGCCATCGCGATCACGATGCCTATCCCGCCTGCGGAACTTCCGAACGCGCTCGCAACCGCTTCGATTCGCGTCGCCGGGTCACCGCCCACCATCAGACTGACGATCAACGCCGAGATGATTAAAGCGAGAAACGCATTGAGTTTTAGGAAGATGATCATTCCTAAAACCGACGCAATACCGACTGCGAGCGTGATCAATGGCCAAGAAGCAGCCAGGCTATCGGCGAGGATGAGGGTGGGCATCATGGACGAGCCGCGGGCGGGGAGACGGTGACAAGTCGTGGGCTAGCCAGAATTGCACAGCGTCGATCGCCGCACAAGCCTATCCCGCTTTCCACCCATAGACGTCGGACAGTCCCTGCAGAACCGCATCTCGGAGAGTCGCCAACCGCAACGGTTTGCTAAGGATTCGATAGGCCATCATTCGCTTCGCCTCGCGCTCAATCGCCTCGGTGAGCGCTGCCGACATCAAGATGCACGGCAAAAGCCGATTGTGCTCGTGAACGTATCGAATCACGTCGAGTCCACCGACCCGCGGCATGTGGACGTCAACCAAAACCAGATGGACCGGCGATGACCCGACAATGCGGATCGCTTCGTCACCGTCCCCCGCGGTTTGCACTTCCAATCCCTCGCTGCGAAACACTTCAGCCAACGATTGGCGAAAATGTCGGTCGTCGTCGGTGATCAGCAGCCTGGGAGTGACCATGGAAAGTTTCAACATCCGTTCTGGAAATCCGCAACTCTGCCAACGTGACAGTACCGCTCTGGAATATATTGTCAGTAGCAAGATCAGGACCAACCGACTGAGAATAGCTTGCGATTGTTCGCCTGTCGCTCAAATTTGGCTTATGGCAACGACCCCTCCGACGCGCCGCCCCCGAGAATCCACCTCACTACCGCCGCCATCGGTTTCGGCCGGCGAAGTCATTTCGGCGGGAGAAGTCGCGGCCGTTAGCGATCTGGCCAAACGGGTGATCGGCAACGTCGAACGCGCGATCGTCGGCAAGCGAAAACAATTGGTTTTGGCGTTCGTGGCGTGGCTTTCGGGCGGTCACGTCCTGTTGGAGGACGTCCCCGGTGTCGCCAAAACCATGCTCGCTCGAGCGTTGGCAAAAAGTGTCGGCTGCGTGTTCAAGCGGATTCAGTGCACGCCCGATTTGCTGCCGAGCGATGTCACCGGCACCTCGATTTTCAATCAAAAGTTGGGGGAGTTTGAGTTCAGGCGGGGGCCGGTGTTCACTCAGATCTTGCTGGCCGATGAAATCAACCGCGCCACGCCGAGGACCCAAGCGTCGCTGCTCGAGGCGATGGCCGAGGCGCGGGTCACCGTGGACGGAACGACTCACGTCCTGCAGCAGCCGTTCCTCGTCATCGCGACTCAGAATCCGGTGGACCACGAAGGCACGTTCCCACTTCCCGAGGCTCAGTTGGATCGGTTCTTGATGCGATTTTCGCTCGGTTATCCCAGCATGGACGAAGAGCTGAAAATGCTCTCCATGCTCGAGCGCAGTCACCCTGTCGATACGCTCGCCTCGGTTGCGGAAGCGTCGGAGTTGGTCGCCGCGCAGCAGGCAATTCGCGGCGTTCGGGTCGATCCCAAGATCCGCTCCTACCTGTTGCAGGTCGTTCATCAGACGCGAATCCATGAGGATTTGGCATTGGGCGGTAGCCCGCGTGCAACAATCGCACTTTTCCGCTGCGCACAGGCCTTCGCGGCTATTCAAGGGCGAACGTACGTCCAACCTGATGACATCAAGCGGATGGTCGCGCCGGTGCTCAATCACCGCGTCATCGTCAAGCCTGAGAGCAAGTTAAGGAAAATTTCGGCGGAAAAGACGATCCAAGAGATCCTGGGCGAGATCGCCGTTCCGACGGTCGACGTTTGATTAACATGGTGGCTTCGCCAACATTCGCCGATGATCACCTATGCCAAACCAGCAACTTTTCGGTGGCCCGCCCTCGGGATTCCCGGCAAAACGCCTGATCCAGCTCAGTCTGCTTTCGGGATTGTGCGTCGCGCAGGCCGCAATGGCCCAACCGCCGGTCGCCGGGCCATTTTCTCCCCAAGCGACAGCGTCGCCAGAAACGCCCGATCCGGTCGCGGAGGATACGTACTTGCGTGAGCTGAGGCGCTATGCCGCCGGCAGCAACGATCAGTTGGCCCTCGCCATTCGTGAGGCGATTCGTTTGGCGTTGATCGATGACGGTAACCGGTTCTTCCAGGCATTGGGCGGCCGCGAGCTAACCGACGCCGACCGAACTCGGCTTGCTCAAAGGATCTCTGCGGATCTGCTTTTGAGGGTTCTCTCGGACCCACGCTATTCGGAGGTCGCGGCTCAGCAGGCTCAAGCGCTGCTGAGCGCCGCCAAACGAGAGCTCGAGAACCCCCGACGGCTGAGCGAGGCGATTGCCGCCATTGGCACTGCAGACGCCGACGCGCAATTGGCCGCGTACCGACAACTGCTCGCCTCGGGCGAGGCATCCATCGGGCCTCTCAGCGTGGCTGCAGCCCGTGAAACCGATGTCAACCGGCGTGATTCCTTGCTCTCGGCACTTCGGCGATTTGGCCGTGGCGGCCCCGCCGCGCTGGCGCAGTTAGCGCTTTACGGAGCTCCATCGGTCGCCAGCGGGGCGCTGATTGCGCTCGATCGGCTCGACCGCACCGCCGCGTTACCTTACGTGCTGGCGGCCCTCCACAGCGATGCAGACGATCAACGACGCGACACCGCAGCGGCGCTTTTGTCGGGGCGATATCGATCGTTGCCAACACGGTACGAGGTTGAGTTGTTTCTACTCGACCACCTGATGAACGTCCGCCGCGGTGCTGCACGTGCGATCCGAAACGAAGTCGTTGATCAGCCTGAGATTGAAACGGTGTGGACCCTCGCCGAGGACGGCCTGTCCTTGATCGCGACGCGAACGGCAGCCGGCACAGCTGCCGAGCATGCCGCGGCCGATGCCGCTCGGCTTCTGTGGTCACTCGGGGATATCGGGGCCGAGAGTCGTGGTGCCGCGCTTCTAGCCGATCTCGCCTACCGATACCGACTCGACTCGCTTGAGTTTCGCGCGCCATCGGAAGAATCTCTTCAATCGTCACTGCAGACCTCACTCGATTCGCAAACGCTTCGCAATCTCTTAGTGACGAGCCTCGAGTCGGCCGATTACTCGGCCGCGATCGCGGTGCTCAACCGAATCGATCACGACACACCGCAATCCGCTCACACCTGGTTGGCCGGCGACGGGGTGAGCCCCACGCCGTTGGTCGCCGCGGCATCGCATCCCCTTCCCCGCGTCCGCTACGACGCCGCGCTGGCGATTAGCCGACTGCAATTCGACGGGCCATTTCGAGGCAGCTCGGCGGTCTTGAGCCGCTGGATCGAAATGGCGGGACTGACCCGTGAACCGCTCGTGCTGGCCATCGAAACCCGCGTGGAAGCCGCAGGACAAATCGAGCGGGCGCTCGCTTCGCTCGGGTATCGGGTCGAGGTGGTGTCGAGTGTCGGCGACGCGATTGAAGCGGTCGACCGGGGCGGCGATATTCGCATGTTGGTGGCCACCACTGTTTTGCCTGATCGCAACGCGATCGAACTTTTGGATGGCGTTCGCCGCCGCCCGCTGGGAAATCGCTTACCGATTTTTCTCCATGGACCTAGCGATCGAGCCGTCGTGGCAGCGGTCGAGCAAGCGCGATGGGAAACGCCCACCACCCATGCCGAGCAGCTACCTGTGACGATCAGCGGATGGGCCACGATTCTCGCGGATGCCGAGCGAGCGTTGCCGCTTCCGGCGTTGACATCGATCGAGCGGTTGGACTTCCGCCGTGAAGGCGTCGAGGTCCTTGGTCGGGTCGCCAGTGACGAGCGGATGCAATTGGTTTTCGACATTGGCAGGATCTCCGGCGCCAAGCTCGAGCAAACGGTCGCTCGAGCGCCAGACGTTGCCGAGCGCGGCAATGTGGCTTTCGGCGAATCCCTTTTAGCGGTATTGTCAGTCGCCGACAGCCGGGAATCGCAGTCAACGCTTGTGGATCTCCTGACTCAGCAAACGGTGACCGCCGAGCGTCAAGAGGCGATCGCCGATGCGCTGATCGCTTCGATCCGTCGGGCGGGGTTGCGATTGAGTAATGACGATCTGACACGCTTGAGGGAGCGGGATATTTTGGGCGGTGATGACCGATTCCAGGCGGTGGATCGGGTGCTGAAGGTGATCGCGGAGCGATCGCCGACCCCCCACACTCCCGCACGTTTGACCATCGAGCCTGACGAATAGTCGTCATCCCTCTACCATTCCGGGCGGTCAGCGCAGCGAGCAAACTCCCCTGACACCCAGACTTCATGTCGATCCTCGGTATCCAACCGCCCGGTTCCCTTGGACCTCCCCTGCCCGGGATCATCGGCAGTTCACCGGCGATGCAATCCGTTTATCGGATCACCCGCCGTGTCGCGGCAAGTAACGCCTCGGTTCTCATCCTCGGAGAAACGGGGGTCGGCAAGGAATTGATCGCCGCTTCGGTGCATCGGTTGAGCCATCGTGGCGGGGGCCCCTTGGTGCGGGTTAACTGCGGCGCGCTCAGCGAAAGCTTGCTCGAAAGTGAGTTGTTTGGGCATGTCCGCGGCGCGTTCACGGGGGCGATCGCCAACCGTGAGGGCCGCGTCGAAGCGGCCAACGGCGGGGCCATTTTTCTCGACGAAATCAACAGCACTTCACTGACCCTCCAAGTCAAGTTGTTGCGAGTCCTGCAGGAGAAAGAATTCGAGCGGGTCGGCGACACTAACACGTTGCAGACCGACGCGCGGATCATCGCTGCGAGTAACCGCGACCTGATGAACGAAGTCCGCGAAGAAAGGTTTCGAGAAGACCTCTATTGGCGGCTAAACGTCGTCCCGATCGAGATCCCACCTCTACGCCGCCGCCGCGACGACATTCCGGCTCTCGTTTCGTTCTTCCTCGAGCACTACAACGAAGTCAACGATCGGTACGTCGTCCATCTGGAGAAATCGGCGATGGACGCGCTGCAGGATTATCACTGGCCGGGCAACGTCCGTGAATTGCAGAATTACATCGAGCGAGCGGTCGTGATGGCTGAGGGCGACGAATTGACGACCGACCTGTTGCCTGGCGTCGTGACCGGTGCCGCAGCTCCATCCGCGATGGTCATTCCTGCCGCCGACATCGAGACGCTCACCCGCGAAGTCGTCACACGCGGCCTCGCCACCGCAGGCGGCGAGGCCATCAACCTCCACGGAACGATTGTGGATCGCGTCGAACGTGAATTGATCGCCCAGGTCCTCGCCTCCTGTGGAGGCGTGCAAACCAAAGCCGCCACGAAATTGGGAATCAACCGCAATACCTTGCACAAAAAAATCAAGGACTACGGACTCGATAGCGGCGAGGATTCCGAATTCAAGGACTGATCGCGGGCGACTACTTCGCCCCGACCAATTGGGCTTTCTTCTTGTTGGCCACGATCTCCTCCTGAACGTTCGAAGGAACGCGGCGATACGTCGCAAACTCCATCGAGAACGTTCCCTGGCCCTGCGTCATGCTCCGCAAATCGGTTGCGTATCCGAACGTTTCGGCCAAGGGAACTTCCGCCGTGGCGATCGTGATCCCGTCGCGAACGTCCGTGTTGGTGATCAGTCCACGGCGACTGATGATGTCACCCACGACAGACCCCTGAAACTGCTCGGGGCATTCGATCTCGATGTTCATGATCGGTTCGAGCAAGACCGGCGCCGCCTTGGCGAAGTACTCCCGGAAACACCCCTGTGCGGCCGTGTAAAACGCCTTTTCCGAGCTGTCGACATCGTGATAGCTGCCATCGGTCAGGTCGATCTTGGTTCCCACCACGGGGAACTCGGCGACCGGCCCTTTGCCAAGCGAATCCCGAAAGCCCTTCTCCACCGCTGGGATGAATTGCTTGGGAATTCGGCCACCCACGACGTGATCCTCGAACGTGAAGCTATCCTCACTGCTCGAATCGATCGGTGAGAGTTTACCGACGATGTGAGCGTACTGGCCCGAACCACCCGTCTGCTTTTTGTGCTTGTAGTTGAACTCAACCTCGCGTGTCGGGCTCTCCCGGTAGCTGACCTTGGGGGCACCCACTTCGACTTCGACCTTGTACTCGCGACGCATGCGTTCGACATACACGTCGAGGTGAAGCTCACCCATTCCGCTGATCAGGATCTCATTGGTTTCGTCGTCGGTGAAGACTCGGAACGTCGGGTCTTCCTTGCGGAAACGCTGCAGCGCCTTGGACATCTTGTCCGAGTCGGCACGACTGGCCGGATTGACGGCGACCTTGATCACCGGCTCCGGAACAAACATCGTTTCGAGTGTGCAGAAATCCCGTTCTGGCGCGTAGGTATCACCCGAGGCCGAATCGATGCCCATCACCGCGATGATGTCGCCGGCACTTGCCGTTTCGATGTCTTCCCGCTTGTTGCTGTGCATTCGCACCAACCGGCTGAACCGTTCCTTGCGACCGGTCCGCTGATTTGTGTAGGTCTCGCCCTTCACCACGGTCCCTTGATAGATCCGCATGAACGTCAACTGGCCAAACGGATCGTCGACAATTTTGAACGCCATGCCGACGAACGGGGCGCTCGGGTCTGGTTTGAGTTCGATCTTTCTCGCCTCGTCCTTCGGATCCTTCCCCTTGATGTCGCGATCCAGAGGATTGGGAAGGTAGCGAATCACGGCGTCCAGCAACGGCTGGACCCCTTTGTCCTTGTACGCGCTTCCCATGAATACCGGTGTGGCGCCGCCAAGCACCGCTGACCGCGCGACTTGGTACACCAACTCATTGGGTACTTCCTCTTCGCTCAGGAGCAGCTCCATCATCTCGTCGCTGTACATCGACAGGGCTTCGAGCATTTTGCTGCGGTAATCCTCTGCCTCGTCCTGAAGGTCGGCAGGAATCTCGCCTTCGTGGACGACCTCCCCTTTGTCGCCGCTAAAAGTGATCGCCTTCATCTCGATCAAATCAACAACGCCGCGGAAATTGTCCTCGGCGCCGATCGGAATCTGCATCATGAAGGCTTCGGCACCCAGTTTCGCCCGCAGCTGCTCGACGACCCGGAACGGATTGGCACCCGTGCGATCCATCTTGTTGATGAACGCCAACCTGGGAACCTGGTAACGTTTCATTTGCCGATCGACCGTAATCGATTGGCTCTGAACACCCCCAACGGCGCAGAGCACCAAAACCGCGCCGTCGAGCACTCGCAGCGAACGCTCGACCTCGACGGTGAAGTCGACGTGTCCGGGCGTGTCGATCAGGTTGATCGGATGATCTTTCCAATTCACACTCGTCGCCGCCGACGTGATCGTGATCCCGCGCTCTTTCTCTAGCTCCATGTGGTCCATCGTCGCGCCGTCGCCATCGCCGCGAACTTCTTCGATCTTATGGATGCGGCCGGTGTAAAACAGAATCCGCTCACTCAGCGTTGTCTTTCCCGAATCGATGTGGGCGCTAATCCCGATGTTCCGCAGTTTCTCCAACTTCATCTCTGTGCACCTAACAAAGTAATCGCCCGCCGCTACTTGGCCGCATCCTCGCAAAGGACAGCTTCACGGGAAAATCGACGCGCTGGCGGAAAGAATATGTCGTCCAAAGCCGTCTCATCAAGACGACTCGCAGGGGCATGATGTTCGCAGGTCCGCAACCGCGCACAACGCTCGTTCATCACCCTCAATGCGAAGAATATCGCAAAGCTTTTCCCAAAACGAAAGGTCAAAGCCAGGAAATGATCAAAACGGGCGAATTTGTGGGCCCTGAATTCGTCGGTCGTCGTTCCCCTTGCCAAAAACCGCACCAACAACGACACTTTGCCACCAAGCCAGCCCAGCGGTTTGGCCGTTTTAAGATCAGATGTGACCAGTTGCGGAGTGTGTCCGCATTTCTTCGGATCATATCGCCCGGGTGTTCGGTCTGACGTGGTCAGCCCCAACCTACCCATGGTCCACGCTCGCGCGGTAAGCGCGACCCAGCCCCCTCGAGGAAAATCATGGGACGTTACACAGGCCCCAAGGCGCGAGTTAACCGTCGGTTAGGGACGATGCTTTACGAATCGGCTGGCGCCGTCCGTGCGTCAGATCGTCGCAGCTCCCCCCCCGGGATGCACACCCGAGGCGGGCGACGCCCGAGCAACTACGGCGCGGCGCTGTCGGAAAAGCAGAAGATCAAGCACTACTACGGCCTGGGCGAAAAGCAACTCCGCCGCTATTTCGACGCCGTCGTGCACAAGCCGGGCAACACCGGACAGGTGCTCCTGCTGACCTGCGAACGGCGCCTCGACAATGTCGTCCGGCGAGCCGGGTTTACCAAAACGCGACCCCAAGCCCGACAAGGAATCGCCCACGGCCATTTCTGTGTCAACGGGTCGAAGGTGACCAAGCCCAATTACTTGCTCCGCGCGGGCGACGTGATCGAAGTGCGGGGTCGGGAAAATCTCAAGAATCTGTATCGTGGCGTGATCGCCAACGCCTCCCCCGACTCGCTCGATTGGATCGCTTTCGACATCGAAAACCTCAAGGCGACGGTGCTCGGCTTGCCAGGCCCGAGCGACATCAGCCTTCCCGTTGACGCCAACAGCGTCGTCGAATTCCTCAGCCGATAGGGCCCTCGATATGCATTGCCCGGTAGTCGTTCTTGGTGGTGGCCCCGGTGGCTACGCGGCAGCCTTTTTGGCTGCTGACGAGGGCCTCGAAGTCACCATCGTCGAATCGGAGCCGAGACTTGGCGGAACCTGCTTGTTGCGTGGCTGCATCCCGAGCAAGGCGCTGTTGCACGTCGCCAAAATCATCGGTGAGGTTGCCGAACTGCGACACGATTGGGGCGTCGAGTTCTCGGAGCGGCCGAAAATTGACGTCGACAAGGTCCGGGCACGGAAGGACCTCGTGATCAGCAATCTCAGCGGTGGCTTGGCTGCGTTAGCCAAACGGCGGGGAGTCAAGGTGATCCAAGCCCGGGGAGCTTTCGTCAATAGTACGACGCTCAAGCTCCACGGTACCGGCGGCGATTCAGATTCGGACCTTGCCGAGGGTGGTGACGACGAACTCACATTCGACCACTGCGTACTCGCCACCGGAAGCGTCCCGGCGATGCCACCGTCCTTCGACATCGGCAGCGACCGCGTCATGGACAGCACCGGTGCGCTTGCCATGAAGGACATCCCCAAGACGTTACTCGTGATTGGTGGCGGCTACATCGGCCTCGAACTCGGTAGTGTCTACGCCCAACTCGGCTCTCGGGTCAGTGTCGTTGAACTTTCCGATGGCCTTCTTCCGGGCGCCGATCGCGACCTCGTCAAGCCGCTGGCCAAGCGAATGGACAACCTGCTCGAAGGCCGCATCTTTCTGAGCACGAAGGTCGGCTCGGTCGCTGAAGTCGACAGTCAGGTGCATGTCACCTTCGAAGGCCCCGGCAAATTTGGAAATGAGCGGTTCGATCGCGTGCTGGTTGCGGTCGGTCGCCGCCCGGTAACCCGGGGCCTTGGCCTCGAGAACACCCAGGTCAAAGTCAACGAGCGCGGGTTCGTGGTCTGCGACCGCCAACAACGAACGAGCGATCCGCATATCCTTGCGATTGGCGACGTCGCCGGCGACCCGATGCTCGCCCACAAGGCAACCCACGAGGGCCGTGTGGCCGCCGAAGTGATCGCGGGCAAGCCAGTGAGTTTCGACAAAGCCGCGATCCCCGCCGTGGTTTTCACCGATCCGGAGATCGCTTGGGCGGGCCTGACACAGGACGAGGCCAAACGCCAGGGTCGGAGGGTCGACGTCGAAGTCTACCCGTGGGCGGCCAGCGGACGAGCCCAAGCCATTGGCAGAACGGATGGATTGACGAAGTGGCTGGTTGACCCTGAAACCCACCGAGTACTCGGCTGTGGAATCGTCGGTTCGGGTGCCGGCGAACTGATTGCCGAAGCCGTGCTGGCCATCGAAATGGGATGCGAGGTGCATGACATCACCGAATCGGTCCACCCACACCCCACGCTGAGTGAAACGTTGATGAACGCTGGCGAAGTTCATTTCGGTACCGCGACCGAAATCTTCAAGCCCAAGAAACGCGTGCCTGCCCAGGCCTGAATCAAGAGTGACCGATCAGCGGCTCGTCATCCCACGGGATCGGGAATGAGTGGCGCACCGGCACCTCCGAGAAGTGCGGTCAGCGACTGATGCAAGGCCGGTGTCGCTGATACGCAAAACTGGGGATTCCAGTCGTCCAACTCGCGTCCGTCGTAACCGGTAATCGTTGCCCCGGCTGCCCGAGCGATCACAATCCCCGCGGCCGAATCCCAGCACTTGACCGAAGTCGCCCAATAGGCATCGAGCCTCCCGTCGGCGACGTAACACATGTTCAGCGCGCAAGAGCCGAGCCGTCTCAGCGATCGGCAGTTCTCGAGCACCGCGATGAACCGTCCGATCTCGGGAGATGACCGATGGATTCCCGCGGGAAAGCTGCACGCGACCAAGGACTCCGATAGCACACTGCAGCGACTCGATCGCATCTCGCGGCCATTGCAGAGTGCGGGACCGCCATCAACCGCAGTGAAGAGTTCGCCACAAACGGGGTCGAAAATCACGCCCAATCGCATCCGGCCCGCTGCGTACAGCCCAATCGAGACGGCGAAGCTCTGAAGACGGTGAACAAAGTTGACGGTCCCATCGAGCGGATCGACGATCCAGCAGGGAGGCGCCTGTGCCGATCCCCTGCGAACGCCCTCCGGAGGATCGTTCTCTCCCTCCTCCTCCCCGACAAACGCGTAATCCCCAAACGTCGATTCCAACACGCCTCGGATCGCTTTTTGTGCAGCCAAATCGGCGTCGGTGACCAAGTCCTTTGGGCCTTTCTCCGAAACGATCCGGCTTTCGCGTCGCGCCATCAATTCCACCGCGCCAGCCTTGGCCGCTCGGATTGCCACTTCCAAATGCTGACTATCCATCCCTGCGACGCCTATTCACCGGCCGGTCATCCGATTTCGAGTTGACGGAGTTCTTCTAACCAAACGCGTATGTCGTTGTCGTATTCGGTTGCCATGTTACCGATCACCAACTGCCTTTGAAATGCCGCCGCCCCCTGGTCGACCAACTCGGCCGCCTCAGCACTGGGAAATCGACGATTCGGATCCGGCGCGATCAAGCCGCGAAGAAAATTCATCAACAACTCGTTGCGAAGCACTTCATCGGGCAGCAACGTGTCGAGGCGATGAGGCAATTCTCGCTTGGCCTCGAGCAATTCTCGAAGGTTCATGTCGCCGGGGAAAGGATTTTGACCACTGAGCAACTCGACCAGCACGTACCCCGCGCTGGCGAGATCGCTCCGCGGTGAAGCCTCATTGTTCTCGAGCACCTCGGGTGCCGCATAAACAGGCGTGCAGTCTCTGTCTCGCGGCGGATTGAGGTAGTCAAACGCGGACCCCATATCGATCAACTTGGCGTGACCGGTCCGCTTGAGCATGATATTGGCCGGCTTGACGTCACCGTGAACCACACCCTCACGGTGAAGGGCCGCGAGCGCCCCGAGGCACTCCCGCACGATCGCCACCGCAACGCCAGCCTTGAAGCGCGATTGCTGCGGTCCGTCGGTTAGGATCACCTCGTTGATGTACTTCCACCTCCGCGCGGTGACCCTTCCCTCGAGCACCCGCAAACATTCCGGCATCACCAACCGTCTCAGGTCGTATCCGTCGACCCATTCCATGATCATGATGCGGATTCGATCTCGCTGCAGAAAATTCTGCACGTCGAGCACATTGTCGTGTTGAATGAGCGCGATCCGTGCGGCCGTTCGGGCGATTCTCGCCATCGCCTCCTCGTACCGCCGAGCACTGGTGTACCGCTCGGGCGAGAAAATCTTGATCGCTACAGGGACGGTGAACTCGTCGGTGCCGCGATACTCACTGAGGTACACTTCGCCCTGACCGCCGCGCCCCAGCAACTTACGAAGGTGGTAGTAGCCGGTCCAACTGACCTGCTTTGCCGAGACGATCCGATCGTAGGCCGCGACCAATTTGTCGTCGGTCTCCCTGACCTCCGTCCCATGGAACGTGAGCGTCGGGTGCGGCTCGTGCCGGGTCGTCGATTGCATTCTCATGCCGCCATCCTTGGAGATAAAACTCACGGCTTTCCAATCCTCAAAGTGAATGCCCCCCCCGCCTCGAGCGGTGTGTCTCAACGCGTACTATCATATCGCGAGGCATAGGGCCAACAACATCGAACTGCGGCGATTGCGATAGTTCCACGGATCGCCTCACGCGGTTGAGCCAGGTGCTGACGGCCACCGGACAGAATATGTCCACGTAAAGGCGGGTTGATAAGCAATGAACACCGGATACAGGACGATTTGACCTCCGTGCTATGCATAGCTCCGCTATTACCCCAAATCACCGAGGGATCGATCGGTAGATCCAATCATGAACGGTCGATTGCTACTGCTGGTCTCGGTCACCGCCGCGTCACTGCTCTTGGCCGGAATGCTTTTCGGTACCCCGCTCTGGCTGATCGCTGCCTATTCGGGAATTCTGATGGTCGGCTTCGCGCTGATTTCGGCATCCCTCTGGCATCGCAGCGCCGTGGCGGAACGTTCGATTGGTACCGATGAATGGGAGATCGCTCGACCGTTGGACGTTCGTGTCGAGGTGCGAAACGTCTCGCGATGGCCGATCGTCTGGCTGCTTGTTGAAGATCTCGTGTCACGATCGGCGTTGCGAGCCCGTCCGCCGTCGATGTCATTCGAGGGATCGCGGCTAGAGGTGATGTTGCTGCGCGGCGGTGAAACAAGAACGCTGACGTACCAAGTGACCTTCCACCGTCGTGGCTACTACCAAATTGGCCCGACGGTGTTGGAGACGGGAGATCTGATGGGGTTAAACCGCCGGTACCGATTGGGCGCCTTGCCCCAATACGTGCTCGTGTTGCCCCGCGTTGTGGCGATGCTGGGATACGACATCGCTTCACCGCGACCCATCGGCGAAATTCGCATTCGTAGCGCCTTGTTTGAAGACCCAACGAGGATTCGCGGGATTCGCCAGTGGCAGGTCGGTGACCCGATGCGGAGCGTGCACTGGCCCGCAACCGCACGCACTGGCACGCTGCACACCAAAATATACGAACCGACAACACTCGCGGGTGCGACGATCGTCCTCGACCTGCATCGAGATACGAATCCCGCCCACCACGAACCGGTGCGTAGCGAATTGGCGGTCACACTCGCCGCATCGATCGCCGGAGCGCTTTACGAACAGAATCAACCTGTTGCGCTGCTGAGCAACGGCCGTGACGCAGCGGACCGAATCCGTAGCGAGGGATTCGAAACGGATTACCGCACTCGTTCGGAGGCGCAGGCGAGCATGGAGCCTCAGGGGCCCGATGATCGACTCAGGCCGGTTATGGTCAGCGCCGATCGCGGACCGCTCCACAATCGCGAGCTGCTCCGCACGCTGGCGCGTCTGGAGCTCTCTGACGGGCTCGACCTCGTGGAGACCCTGTTGAACTCGCAACCGCGACTTGCACACGATACGACGCTTTTGGTGATCGCACAGCTCTGCAATCGCCGAACGGCCGCGATGCTCATCGCAATGAAGCGACGCGGTTGGGCGATCACCGTCGTGATCAACACGCCGGACATTAACGATTTCGCCTCATCGGCTGGACCGCTGCAATCGGCAAACATCGAAACTCTGCACCTCGCCGATGAGGATCAATTGTCCAGCGTGACCAGGCGATTCGTCGCCCGTGGCTAGCCACGCCTTCGCCGCTAGCCAAGGCCTTCGCCGAGGATCTCGTTAACCCCGATATCCTCGTTCCAAAGCGTCGGGTTTTCGGCGATGAATCGCCTCATCAATTCGATACAGCGGTCATCTCGCAGGATGATCAGTTCGACTCCACGTTCGCGAACGTAGGACTCGGGGCCTTGAAAGGTTTCGTTCTCGCCGACCACGATTCGAGGTATCTTGTAAAGAAGCGCGGCTCCACTGCACATGTCGCAGGGGGAAAGCGTCGAGTAGAGCGTGGCGCGAGCGTACTGCGAGCCGGTGAGTCGGCCCGCGTTTTCCATCGCATCCATCTCAGCGTGCAGGATGGGGCTGCCTCTCTGGACGCGTCGATTGTGGCCAGATCCGACGATCTTGCCATCGAGCACCAATACCGATCCGATCGGAATGCCGCCTTCATCACGTCCCAATCGAGCCTGCTCGATCGCGGCATCGAGAAATGCGGCGTCTTCTGCGGCGGACACCGGATGCATCTTCACGTCGTCTATCGTCCCGAGTTGGCGAAAGGAGCGGCCGGCACTGAGCGATCAAACCGTGCCTCGCGAAATGGTCGTGCCGCTAAAAGGACTTCGAAATCCTACACGGCCACCGCGCCCGTTGCCTACGACAAGGGTGCGGCGGTACAACCGAGTGGTCGTAAGCCTGTCCACGAAGCCGTAAAAAGATCTCTCTGGTGAGAGTCGAGCTTGTTAGATGGTCAATCCAGTCGTCCAACCGCTGCTCAGTCCTAGCCTGCTTGCCAAGTTGGAGCGACTCGAGTTGGTTTCTCGCAAGGTTTTTCGTGGCACCATCAAGGGCGAACGGAGAAGTCCTCGAAAGGGTCAAAGCGTTGAGTTCGCTGATTTTCGGAAATACGTCGCCGGTGATGACCTGAGGATGATCGACTGGAACCTCTACGCGAGATTCGACCAGCTTTTTTTGAAGCTGTTTCTCGAAGAGGAGGACCTTTCGGTATCGATGCTGATTGATTCCAGCGGATCGATGAATTTTGGGTCGCCAACGAAGTTTCACGTCGCCAAGCAGATTGCCGCCGCGCTCGGTTACGTCGGCCTTTGTCGGGGCGACCGAGTCAAGGTGGCGGCACTCGGCCCCGATGGCGCTCGGGCACCCTCGCTCCGTGGACGTGGCGCGCTTGCGCAAATGCTTACGTATTTGGAATCGATCGAGCCGGCGCAGTCCGTGTCGCTCACGGCGGGGGTCCGCGAGTTTGCGCTGCGAAATAATCGCCGCGGGATCGTCGTGCTTTTGACGGACTTGATGGACAAAACCGGGTACGAAACGGCGATGCGGATGTTGGTGGGCCGGCGGATGGATATCGTCGTGATCCACGTGATGAGTGCCGAAGAGATCGATCCACCGCTGCGTGGTGACCTGCGGTTGATTGACTGTGAGGACGGTGACGCGGCTGAGGTCACGCTTTCCCACGAAGTACTTTCGCGGTACCGCGAAACCGTCGCCTCGTTTATCGGCGCCGCACGCCATTTCTGCAGCCAGCGAGGAGTCACCTACCTACTTGCACGAAATGATGATCCCGTCGAACCGATGCTGACCCACTACCTGCGCGACCGTGGGGTGTTGCGTTGAGTCTGATGCCCGCATTGCCTACGTGGGCTTTGGCGATGCTCGCGGCCATTCCCGTCGGCATCCTGCTGCTCTATTTCCTTAAGCTTCGGCGACAGGTGGTCGAGGTTCCGAGCACATTCCTCTGGTCGAAGTCGATCGAGGATCTGCATGTGAACAGTCTGTTCCAAAGGCTGCGCCGAAGTCTTCTCCTGCTTTTGCAATTGCTCGCGGTCGTATTGGCAGCGCTCGCGGTTCTTCGACCAGGCTATCGAAGTGAGACAACCACAGCGGAGCGGCAGATTTTTTTGCTTGACCAGTCGGCGAGCATGCAGGCCGTCGACGGGATCGACACGAGCGCGACCTCGCCAACCGGTGAGGCGTCCGGCGCCGGCATTCCCTCCGGTGCCGCCCGAGTGTCTCGGTTTGAGGCTGCCAAAAAGCTGATCGGTGAAGCGATCGAGGCGATGGACAATGGTCAGGAGGCGATGCTGATTGGCTTCAGCGATCGATCCGAGGTGTTGCAGGGCTTCACCTCGGATCGAAAGCGACTTCGTGATGCGCTCTCGGAGGCATCGGTCACCAATCGAACGACTGACGTTATCGAAGCGCTACGGACCGCAGAAGGGCTGACGCAATCCCAGCGCGCACGCGAGGTGGAAGCGCCGAGAGAATCCGGCGCGGCCTCCGAGATTGCCGCTTCGTCGGCCGCAACCGATCTGTTGCTGTTTAGCGATGGTGTTTTCGCCCCGGCGACCGATCTTCCACTGCAAAACCTGCGACCCCGGTACATACAGGTCGGAAGTCAAACGGCGAGCAACGTCGCCATCCTTGCGTTTTCGGTCGATCGAAACCCGCAGCGGGCGGACGAAATCCAGGCCTTTGCAACCATTGCCAATCTCGGTCAAGCGTCGGCATCGTGCAACGCAACGCTCGAACTCGACGATTCGATCGTCGACGCCGAAGAAATCACGCTCGATCCCGGCGAGGAGACCGGCGTCTCGTTCACGCTCAGCGGCGACCAGGCCTCCCGCTTGGTTCTCTCGATCGACATCGACGACGCGTTATCAATCGACAATGTCGCCTACGCGACGATTCCACCGGCGCGATCGGTCAGTGTTCTACTGGTCACGCCCGGTAACGCGCCGCTCGAGCTGGCGCTTTCGACCGGCCAAGCGTCAACGCTCTGCGACCTCGAAGTGGTCACGCCCGATTTCCTCGCGACGGAGGCGTATGTCAAGCGACTCGCAGCCCAGCGTGACGACCTGATCGTCTTCGACCGCTGCGCGCCCGAGGCGATGCCGATGACCAATACGTTCTTCATCGGCAGCCTGCCACCGGAGAGTTGGAATGCGGGCGAGTCCACAACGCAAGTTCTGTTGATCGACATGGATCGCACCCACCCGCTCATGCAGTACCTCGAGCTCTATTCGCTACTGATCGCGGAGGGGCGACCCTTGATTCCACCTCCTGGAGCCATCGAACTTTTGTCCGCCGATGGCGGACCGATGCTCGCGATCGCCCCCCGCGACGGCTTTCAAGATCTGGTGCTGGGGTTCGAAATCCTCTCCTCGTCCGAAAATGGAACTGCGACGTTCAACACGGATTGGCAGGTTCAGCGGTCCTGGCCCGTGTTCGTGCTCAACCTCTTGCGTCACCTCGCGGGGGCGACCGAGGTGACTTCGACGCGATCGTACCAGCCCGGTGAGGTAATCATCGCTCGCCTCCCCGCAAGGAGTGTCCTTCCATCTGGCTCGTCGGCCCCGGTAGTCACGGTTCGGTTTCCCGACGGAAGCGTTCGACCGCTGACGGTCGGCGGGTCCAATCTTTTCTCCATCACGGATACGAATCAGACGGGGGTTTACGAGGTGGAGGATGAGCGGAACGTGGTTGCGTCGTACTCCGTCAATCTGTTCGACCGCCGTGAGAGCGGGCTCGCTGCTGCTTCATCCGTTGCACTGGGATACAGCGAGGTCGAGGCCGAGGCCAACAGGACACCTTCGCGACGTGAGTACTGGCGTCCACTCCTGTTGATCGTACTGGGCGTGCTCGCGGTGGAATGGGCCTACTTCGCCAGGCGTGTCGCCTGATTGACCAGGTGCCTGCGGCAACGTCGGTGCCCGGTCACCGCGTTTGTGGCTATCGGATAGAATGAGAGGCATCGGTCGCGGTCCTGGGCAGGGCCGCTGCTGAGAACCAGACCGATCCATTCGCTATTGAGGCGGTTTTCATGGGACATGGCATGACGAATCTCGAAACCGATACGAAGTTGCCGCAACCCGGCGGCTCGGTCGAGATCGATGGAGTCACGCTCAAGTTGGCACACCCCTACGACGGGCCGGGGCAGTGGATTGGGCAGCAGGAAGTGCTGATGCAACTGCTCGCCTGCTGGTTGACCGTCGACGAATCGGATATGCCGCTGACACCACGATTGGTCGGTGCCCCCGGGATCGGCAAGACACAGCTAGCGATCGCTGCTGCCAAGGCTCGGCGGCTCCCTCTGTACATCTACCAGTGCACCGCGGATACGCGTCCCGAAGACCTGCTCGTGACGCCGGTGCTCAGCCAAGGTGGGCAAATTTCTTACCATGCCTCGCCGTTGGTGTCGGCCATGATCACCGGTTCGGTCTGCGTACTCGACGAGGGGAATCGCATGAACGAAAAGTCATGGGCTAGCCTCGCGCCGCTGTTCGACCAGCGCCGATACGTCGAATCGATCGTCGCGGGAATCACGATTAAGGCCCACCCGGATTTTCGCTCCGCCGTGACAATGAACCAGGACGAATCGACTTTCGAGATCCCCGACTACATCCTTAGTCGACTGCAACCAACACTCGCCGTGGGGTTTCCTGACAAACAGGATGAGATGGCGATTCTGCAGTATCACCTCCCCTTCGCCGAAGCGGAAATGTTGGCAATGACGGTCGAGTTCCTCCAACACGCCCACGAATTGAAGCTCGATTTTTCACCGCGCGACGGCATCAATCTGCTCCGGTTTGCAATCAAGCGGATGATGCAAGACCCGTCGCATCCGGTTTCCAAGGACGACGCATGGCGTGAGGCGTTGGAGAAATGCCTCGGCGAAGATGCACTTGACCTCGAGAACCTGGCCGAACGAAAGCGTCGCTCGCTCGGAGGTGATGCGATCCCACTCGGGCTGGCAGACTTTTTCTTTGATGCCGACGATCCGTTGCACCCCGACCGCGACGACGAAGATAGCGACGAGTACTGATCGCGCGATCATTTCCCATCGATGGCCGTCAACCGCTTAGGTCGCGAGGATGTCGGCACGATCAGCCACAAAGCGAACGTGGTGGCCGCCAGCGCAGCCGATAACGGACGATTGACAAACGCCAGCGGCGACCCGCCACTGCCGGCCACCGTCTGCACAAACCGCTCTTCGAGCGGACCGCCAAGAATCAGACCCAACACCAACGCGCCGATCGAAATTTTCCAGCGCTCGCAGACCACGCCGAGCAAGCCAAACACGATCATCAAACCGACATCGAAATGGCTGCCGTTGACCGCATAGGCGCCCACGACGCAGAACAACACGATCACGGGCAGCAGGACCCGCGGAGGCATTCGCATCACAATCCCGCCTCCTCGAATCGCTAACCATCCGACCGGCAACAAAACGAGATTCGCGAGAATGAAGATCATGTAGATGCTGTACACCAGCGTCCCCTGTTGCTCAAAGATCTCCGGACCCGGTTTCAGGTTTTTCATGTAGAGCACCCCGATCACGATCGCCGTGATCGAATCGCCGGGAATGCCGAACACCAACGCCGGGATCCAAGCACCGGCGAGCGACGCCGAATTGGCCGCGCAGGCATCGGCGATGCATTCGGTCGACCCTCGGCCGTAGTCGTCCGGTGTTCGGCTTCGGCGTTTCGACACGGCACTGGAAACCCAAGCCGCGATATCGGCGCCGGCACCCGGCAAGACGCCGATAAGCGCGCCGATCGACCCGGATCGAACCCACGGACCAATCCGCCGGCCGAATATCGCGACGGCTGGTCCGAGGATCCCACCTCGCATCGACGCCGCGGGACCCGATTCGCTGATGTCACGTAGGCGAAACGCATTTCGCAGTACCTCCGAAAGCCCGAACAAACCGATCATCGCGGGAATGAAATTGATTCCCTGAAAAAGCTCTGGCTGTCCGAACGTGAATCGGGCTTGACCATGGACGGCACTCAGCCCGACCGTTGAAAACATGAGACCGATCAACAACCCCAGGCCAGACCGTGCGATCGAATGATGTCCTACGATCACGGCGCAACTCAGGCCCATCAAATAAAGCCAAAAGTACTCCACCACGCTGAACCAGGCAGCGACGCGCGCCAATTGCGAACCAACCAGCATCAAAAGCAGCGCGCCAAACAACCCGCCGGTGACGCTAAACCACAGAGAGATCCCGAGCGCCTCCCTGGCTCGGCCACGCCGCGTCAATGCGTAGGCGTCATCCGCGTAGGCCGCCGATGCCGGCGTCCCCGGTATTCGCACCATCGTGGTCGGAATGTCACCCGCAAAGATCGCGCACGCGACCATCGTCACGATCGCAGCCAAAGCCGAAACCGGGCTCATCCAGAAGGTCATCGGGACAAACAACGCCACACCCATCGTGGCGGTCAATCCGGGCATCGCGCCGAGAAATACACCATAAAATGCTGAGGCCACAACGATCGCCCAAACCGTTGGGTCGAGAAAAACCTGCTCAAATGCCCCGCCGAGTGAGTCACTCATTTCACCATTCCAATAGCCCGCGCGGCAGCGGCACCCGCAACCCGATGGCAAACAATTGATAAGTCACCACCGACGTGACCCCGGCGACTGCGATCGCCGAGACAGGGCGGACCCCAAATCGCCAAAGCAATCCCAACAAAAGGACGAATGCCGCCAGCAGGAATCCCAAATGCTCAGCAACCAGGGCGTAGAACACGACCGCGATCAAGATAGCAATCGGCCGACCCAGCGTAGCCCGCGTCATTTCCCCACCCACACTCAAACCGGCGTCCCATTCACGCTCCCCAACCAATTCCCCACCCGCGATCGGCATGACATCGCGATCCTCCTCCAACGGTAGTTCATCGGCACCGCGTCTTAACCAGGTCTCCTGAGCAACGACCCACGTCAAAGTGAGGACCAATAATCCAAAGATGGCGATCGGGAAGAGCATCGGTCCGAAATGCTCGACCGCCACATCGCTGAACGCATCGCTGGTCAAGAGCCGGCCGAATACCTCATCCTGATGAGCCATGGTCTCACCAAAACCGTCGGCGGGCTCGGGAACAAAATTGAAACCACCCTGCCGCATGAACGCGTTTAATTCGTCGCTTCTGGATACCCTTTGCGCCGCTGCTTCGAGAACCGCCAATCGCTCCCGGGGTGTCTCCCGGGGCGCGACTAGTCCGAGCCAACCCGCCATCGACCAATCGTGTCCCTGCTCTCGCAAAGTGGGGACCGAAGGGAAGGCTGGCAATCGGGCATCGGCCATTAAACCGAGGCTGCGAACCTTGCCGCCGCTGAGCAGCGCGTCGGCTTCCGGCAATGAACAACAGACGAAGTCGAGTCCGCCGGCGATCAGTTCTTGCAACGAAGGTCCCGCCCCGTTGATCGAAATCCATGTTGCCGCACCTGGAGCAAGTCCGCGAGCACTCATCCAACCCGCCAACGCGACATGCCAAATCCCGCCCTGAGCCGTACCGCCCGCCCTGAGCGCCCCTGGCTCGCTGGCCAATGCTTCCTGCAGGTCATCGATCGTGCGGTATGGACTGTCTTGACGGACAAAGATCGCTGCACTCTCACGAACCAACAGCACCAGCGGCGCGAACTCGCGATAGGTGATGTTGGTGAGCCCACGCCAATGCAACATGTTCAACTCGGCGGTCACCATCGCGATCGTGTACCCGTCGGGGCGTGCCAGAGCGCCACGCGTGTGGCCGGTGACGCCAGCCCCACCCGTGGCGTTGATCACGCTGACGGGAACCCCTAGCTCTCGCTCGAGCTGCGAAGCAACCTGACGCGAGATGCGGTCAGTACCTCCGCCCGCGGACCACGGACAAATGAGCGTGATCGGCTGATCGGGGAACGTCGACGAATGGTCGCATCCGACCGCCACCAAAAACAGCAGCCCCGTGAACGATAGCAACATCCCCGTGAACGAGAGCAATCGAGGTACCCCGCGACGATCCTCGCCGCTAGATCCGCGCGTCATTCAGGTTGACCGATCCGAACCGCTGCGGGTTCGACACTGCCGCTGGCGCGAGCGGACCCCACCCTCGGCTTTTCACGGCCGCCGGACGCCTCACTGACGACTTGCATCAATCGAACCGCATCACTCACGGGCTTCGCCGCGACCACGTCTTCCTCACGAAACTCGGCCATCAAAATTTGCCGCGCTCCGGTTCGACTGTAGTCGTAAACGATTCGGATCAACCCATCGTCGCCCTGTTGGCCGTCGGGGTACGAAACACCGGTTCGGGCGTCGAGCAAAAGTCCCCCGGTCCAGCTAAAGCCATCGTCGACGGAGACGAATGCCATCAAATGAGACCGCGCCGTTTTCTGATCGATCGGCCCGTGCTTGACCAACAGAAGGTTTCCACTTTGTAACCGAGTGATGAAGAATCGGGCGCTAGGGTGTTGGATCTCGGTTGGGGTGAGCTCCGGCCACGTTTTGCCCCGATCCGCTGAGATACTTTCGCCGATCCCATACCGAGTGCGAACCAACATCCAAAGGGAACCATCGCGACGTTCGACAATCATCTGCTCGTCGAATTGTCGCGCGTCGCGGGGAACATTGCAGGCGCCGCGAAGCGTCCACGATTCTCCTTGATCGGTGGAAACGATCATCCTCGCGCTGAAATCGGTCTCGCGCCATGTTGACGCCGGCAACACCCACTCCCCGCTCGATAGCACGATCGGTTTGCACATCATCACGCCATCGGTCAGCCGCCGCGGTTCACTCCAACTCGATTGCTCCTCATCGGGCTGCCGCGTCTCAACGTGCCAAACGCCCGCCACGCTCCCGCTATGACCGATCGCTTGCGCCCAAAAAACCCACAAACGTCCGTCGGGTGTCAGCCACAGCTCTGGGTCATAAGTCCGCACGGGCCCCTCACCATCGGGAACGATCACCAACACTTCCTTCCAACTTTTTCCGTGATCGCCACTGGTGCTCACCACAACGTAATTGTTGGCGTCTTCGCCCGGTGTGACTCCGGCATACCAGGTTGCCCACAGCCGTCCGCCAGGCGCAACAGCCATGCTAGGGATTCCCTGAAACGCGCGGTTGGTTGCCGCGTGCTCCGACTTCGGCGGACCCACGTAAGCCGCAGGCCGCAGGAATGCGTCACCCTCCGTCGCGGTTACGCGGGTGACGGCGCCCAAAACAAGGCAAAGCCATAAAAGTCGAGCCATTTAAGTCAAGAGCCTCCCAATCGGTGTGCCTTCATCGGTTATCGGAACTGGGCGATCGCCGTCGTACAGGTACTTGGCTGGATCGATACCGAGCGCCGCGTGGATGGTGGCAAAGAAATCGGGGACGCTCACGGGATCGGCAACGATTTCCTTCGAGAGCTCATCGGTCTGTCCGTAGGCCCCGCAATGTCGCAGCCCTCCGCCGGCAAGCACACAGGTGAAAGCTTTTCCTTGATGGCCTCGCCCTCCGCCGCCATCAAACGCCGCTGGCCGTCCAAACTCAGACGTGATCACGATCAAGGTTGTGTCGAGCATCGCGCGGCGCTCGAGGTCGGAGATGAGCGCTGCCATCGCGACATCGAGCTCTTGGATCAACTCATGCTGCTTCACGATCCCGTCATTGTGAACGTCCCAACCGGTTCCATTGAGGAAATTGAGATTGTGAGAAACTTCGATGAATCGCACGCCTCGCTCAACCAACCTGCGGGCAAGCAGACAGCGCTGGCCGAACTCACCCCCATAGCTCGCGCGGAGCGATGCGGACTCCGATGACAAATCAAACACTCGATTGAATTCGGGGCCGCTCCAGCGGAGACTTTGCTCGATCACATCGTCGTATTGCCGGAGTTTCGCGTCGCCACCGGATTTTTCCAGCGCCGCACGCCGTGCCGCGGCGAGAAAATGCTCGCGGCGCGACTGACGCATGGGCGTGATCCCGTCGGCATACGATAGTCCCGCCGGCCCACGGCTCGTGTCCGTCAGATAGAGGTAACCGCTCGAAGCCCCCAAAAATCCGGGGCCACGAGTCACGTTGGGGTACCCGATCAACACGTAGGGTGGCGAAGCTTCGTTGGCGGCCCCCAATTGATTCGCAACCACCGACCCGATCGTCGGGTAGGCGACGGTCCCACTGACCGGCCGCCCAGTGTGCATCCGATTGGTCGCGGCGGCGTGCTCGTCAATCACGTCGTGATGCACCGTGCGAACGGCAGTCACACGGTCCATTAGCGGCGCGAGTTTGGGCAAATGTTCGCAGACTTCGACGCCCTCAACCGCGGTCTCGATCGACCGATAGTAGGATCCCGGTTTCTTGGCGCGAGGGTCCCCCATGCGTTTGGGATCAAACGTATCGATCTGCCCCATTCCACCACCGAGCCAAATCGAAATCACATGCCCGGCCCGTCCACGCGGCGCATGGGTCTGAGAGTCGCCGTGGTGATGACGAAGATCTTCCGCCAACGCGGCGCGATTTGCACCCGCCACACCCGCAAGCCCACCGGCAGCCATCGATGCCGCAGTGGTGATCCAACGACGACGGTCGAGATCGGGAAACATCAACAGGCTCCAAATGAAAACGATCGGAGGAGTTTGTCAGGACTGCAAAACGGTTCGGCGGTACCGATATCATCCGCCGCTTCGGACATCATCAGGGAATCCAAACGAACTCAGGCGAATTGACGGCCGCCCAAACCAAGTCTTCGAACACTTCCCGCCATTGTGGGCTCAACCGCGGATCTACCGGATCGCCTGACCGCGCGCGACGTTCCCTTTCCAGCAGGATCCGATTCGCCTCAGCGGCAAGGTGATTGGACCACGACACGTAACTGAGCGGCTCCGGACGCTGCACCGGTTCGATCCGCTCCGATGGCAGCGCGCGATCTTCAAATCCATCGCTCAACTCAGCCAAGTACAAATCACGCTCCTGGGTCGTCGGGAATCGACCGAGAAACCGGAGGTAAACCGAATCGATCAGCGCCTCCGGAGAATCGATCGTTAGCGCCAACTCCGCCAGTTCGCTACCCTCCGAAACGCGGGTAATCCAGGTGACCATGACGCCATTGGCAAGCACTCCGGACTGCAACACGCCCGGTGACACCTCGCGTTCGGTGATCGGGTTTTGTCGGGATCCGATCCACCCAAATGCTTCGAGCACGTCGGTCACGGCCTGGGCGCGTGGTAGTGCCAAACTCGGCCGATCGCGTTCGTTGGATAGCGTTGAAAATTGCCAAGCTCGAGTGGGACGCCCCAACGAGATCATGGTCGTCGCCGGACGCCGTGCTTCGGGATCAAAAGTCAACTCCTCGACTTTCATCGGCTGACCCGACGCGGCGAACAAGGAATCGACCACCTGTTCGCCACTCATCCTGCGTCGATCCGGTGACACAAAGAAGCGTTCGTCGGGCGGTAACAGCCGATTGTTGCTTTCCGCGCGACGCTGATATACGCGGGACGTCAGGATCAGCCTTTGCACATGCTTCGCGTCATAACCCGAGGACACGAATTGTCTGCTGAGCCAAGCCAATAAATTCTCGTCGCTCGCCTGCCCCTTCTCCCAGTCGTCAGCCGGTTCGACGATTCCCGCGCCAATCAACCGTTTCCAAAAGCGATTGACGATCACGCCCGCGAAGCGCTGATTGCTGGGCATCGTGACCAGCGCTGCAAGCCGCTCTCGCGGGTCATTTGGGTCTCGCACCCAAGCGTCGAGCGAACCATCGTTGACGGCACCGGTGACGTCGGCAAACGGCCACTTTGGCTCGACGTTCTCGCCGGGGGGAAGCGTCACTCGAATCAGCGATTCGCGGCCCTTGTTCTTCTCGAAAAAACCAGCCGACACGCTGCTCGTCGGTGGCACCGTGACGCTCTTTCGCGACAACATTGCCGCGAGTGAGAAAAGATCCCGCTGCGTCGTGGAGTGATAGGGCGAATCGTGGCAACGAGCGCACTGCAAATCGATCCCGAGAAAGGCGGACGCCAACACGTGACCGCGCGACGCCATGGGCGCGTCATTGTCCGCGACCAATCCGAACCCGGCGCTTCCACCCTCACGCTCGCTGCCACGCATCATCAACAGATTGGTCACCATACGATCAATCGAGTGGTTGTCGCGAAGCGATTCGTAGAGAAACCAGCGGAACGGTCCGGTGTTGCCTAGCGACGGTTTGAGAATGTTTGGGTTCTCTCCCAAAATGTCCTGCCAAAAACTGACCTGGTGATCGGCCCAACGGGGATCGCTCAGCAGTTGATCGATGACACGCTCGCGTTTGTCCGCTATAGAATCCGTCAGAAATCGCCGGAGCTCAGCCTCGCTCGGTGGGATGCCAATGGTGTCGAGGTACACTCGCCGCAAAAAGGAAGCGTCGTCAGTTAGCGGGGACAGCGTCACGGCGGCCGAGTCGAGTTGGCGGACCCATGGGGCACCTTGATCGCTCCACTGGATCACGCGTTCGCGATCGTCATCCGATAGCTTCCCCGACGGTGGCATCCGTTCCCCCTCATCATCCGAGAGCAACCGTCTTACCAACTCGCTTGCGGCCGCTCGCTGGGGAACGACGGCCGGTTCGCCCGAGTCGCCTCCGAGCAGGGCGGATGTCAACGAGGTCAACCGCAAACCACCCTCGATCGATTCGTCGCCGTGACAGCGGAAGCAATGCTCTCGAAAGAGCGGTAGGACATGATCGTTA
>JBGTCJ010000501.1:0-11275 GCA_041748895.1 Pirellulaceae bacterium | reverse complement strand
CCGAACAGGTATGGCACGCTTTGCGTCGCCGAAACGAGATCTCCTTGTTGCACCCTCTCGCAGCCTCTTCGAGCGTTAACGTCACGTCGCAGCGCAAGTCGGCGCCGCGGCGAACGCGTCGACCACCCCTCCGCCCACCGCTACTGCGTCCGCCCCCGAAAAAGTCCTGCATGATATCGCCGAAGATTTCGCCGAGATCATTGAACCCATCAAACTGTGGCCCGCCAGGGGCATTCACGCCGGCGTGCCCGAATCGGTCGTAGCGTGAACGCTTGTCCGCATCCGAAACCACCTCGTAGGCCTCGCTCACCTCCTTGAACTTGGCTACCGCACCAGGGTCCTCTCGATTGCTATCGGGATGGTACTTGATCGCTAGTTTTCGATACGCCCGATCGATCTCCGCCTTCGTCGACGAACGCTCGACACCGAGCACTTCGTAGTAGTCGCGTTTTTCAGCCATGAATCTTGCGAACTCTCATCGCGCGAAACGTTCGGGCGAGATGCAAGGGAACAAAAAATTGGCGGCGTTGATCACCCGATCAACTCCGCCAACAGAAAACCACCTAACGGATCGGAACTAGGCGATCACGCCTTCCACCGGACGCTTGGCCTTGTCTTCTTTGTCGAAGTTGGTCACGAGCGCCTCGGTCGTCAGCAACAATCCGGCAATGCTACCCGCATTGGCCAAGGCCGTGCGGACCACCTTCACCGGATCGATAATGCCCGCCTTGAGCATGTCAACGTAGTTACCCGTGTTGGCATCGAACCCGATGTTCTCGCCCTTCTGGCGAATCTCGTCGACGACAACCGCGCCATCCAAACCGCCATTCTCGGCGATCTGCTTCATCGGAGCGTCGAGGGCCGCAAGGACAATGGAGACACCGATCTTCTCATCTCCCTTGGCCGCCTTCTTCGCCGCCTCAACCGCTTCGTAGCATCGGATCAAGGCGACACCACCACCGGGCAGAATCCCCTCCTCAACAGCGGCACGCGTGGCATGCAGTGCGTCTTCCAGACGAGCCTTGGTCTGCTTCATTTCGGCTTCGGTTTCGGCACCGACGCTGATCACCGCCACACCACCGGCAAGTTTGGCCAGCCGCTCCTGGAACTTTTCCTTGTCGTACTCACTGTCTGACTGCTCGATCTGAGCACGGATCTGAGCAACACGCTTGTCGATATCGGCTCGCTTGCCTGAACCTTCAACAATCGTCGTGTCGTTTTTGGATACGGTGACCTTCTTCGCACGGCCGAGTTGCTCGAGGGTGATGTTCTCGAGCTGAATTCCAAGGTCCTCGCTGATCAACGTACCGCCCGTGAGGACGGCGATGTCACCCAACATTGCCTTGCGACGATCGCCAAACCCGGGCGCCTTCACGGCGCACACGTTGAGCGTTCCACGAAGTTTATTCACGACCAACAGGGTCAGAGCCTCGGCATCGATGTCCTCGGCAATCAGCAACAGCGGCTGGCCGGTCTGCGCCGTTTTTTCGAGCAGCGGCACCAGATCACGAATGTTGCTGATCTTCTTTTCGTAAATCAGGATCAACGCATTCTCAAGCTGGGCTTCCATCGAACCGGCATCGGTAATGAAGTACGGCGAGATGTAACCCTTGTCGAATTGCATCCCGTCGACGTACTCGACCTCGGTGTCGCGTGTCTTTCCTTCTTCAACCGTGATCACACCATCTTTGCCGACGCGCTCAAGGGCATCCGCCAACATCTTGCCGATCGCGTGATCGCTGTTCGCCGAGATGGCACCGACGTTGGCAACCTGCTCCTTGCCCGTGACCGGACGTCCCATTTCAACCAACTTCGCCGATGCGGCTGCAACCGCCTTGTCGATCCCGCGGCGGATCGCCGTGGGATTGCTACCAGCGACAATGTTCCTCAAGCCCTCCTTGAAAATGGCGCGTGCGAGCACCGTTGCGGTCGTCGTGCCGTCCCCGGCAAGATCGCTCGTCTTCTGAGCGACCTCGATTACCAGCTTCGCACCCATGTTCTCGAAACGGTCGTCGAGTTCGATCTCCTTGGCGACAGTCACGCCGTCCTTCGTGACGGTCGGGCCGCCGAACGACTTGTCGATGATCACATTGCGCCCCGTGGGGCCCATCGTGATCGCGACCGCGTGGGCCAACTTCTCCACGCCTGCGAGCATCCGCGCTCGTGCGTGATCCTCAAACAACAATTGCTTTGCCACGTCTGTGACTCCTGATTAATGAATGATCGATGTGGTTTACGGGCTACGGGGAATCCGGCGACCGAGCGGCACTCGCGAGGCCCAATCGAACGGACTTCGCCAATTCAACTAGAGAACCTTGGCCAAAATGTCGCTTTCGCGAAGGATCTTCATCTCCCTGCCGTCGACCTCGACCTCGCTCCCGCCGTAGCGGCCGTAGATCACGATGTCACCAATGGCGACACTCAACTCGCCACGATTGCCACTATCGAGCAATTTTCCGGGGCCGACGGCGACGACCGTACCGCGCTGCGGCTTCTCTCGGGCCGAGTCGGGAAGCACGATACCACCAGCCGTCGTCGATTCAGCTTCACTGGGTTCCACCACCACACGATCATCCAAAGGACGGAGACTAATTTTGGCCATAATAGATATTCCTAAAGTGAGTTTGTTTGAATTCAGAGTGAGTACGGGCAACGAGTAAGAGGCGGGCACAATCGTGTGAGACACGCGATCGGCCCAACATGGACAACCCTGCGTGTTACATCATCCCAGGCATGCCACCCATGCCACCCATGCCGCCCATGCCGCCCATGCCGCCCATGCCACCCATGCCGTGGTCGTGATGATCGTGCCCGTCTTCTTCGGCTTCGGCCGGGATCTCACAAACGCACGATTCGGTCGTCAACAACAACCCAGCCACGCTCGCGGCGTTGGTTAGCGATGTCCGTACGACCTTGGCGGGATCGACAATCCCAGCGGCCACTAGATCGCAGTAACTTTCGGCATTGGCATCGTAACCATCGTTTTTGCCCTTCATTTGAAGGACTCGGTTGACCACGACGGCGCCGTCCAATCCGGCGTTGTTGGCGATCGCTCGCATCGGCTGATCGAGGATGTTGCGGATGATCCGGATCCCCAGTTGCTCATCGCCCTCGGCCGCTGATTCGAGTTTTTGAACCGCAGGACGGCACCGCAACAACGCCACGCCACCACCGGGAACGATCCCCTCTTCGAGCGCGGCCTGCGTTGCGGCGCGGGCATCATCGATGAGGGCCTTTCGCTCCTTCATCTCCGTTTCGGTCGCGGCACCGACATTGATCTGTGCGACCCCACCGGCCAATTTCGCCAACCGCTCCTGCAGCTTCTCCTTGTCGTAGTCGCTGTCGGTATTGCTGATCTCACGACGAATCTGTTCGACCCGCGCCGTGATCGCTTCTTTCTTCCCAGCCCCGCCGACCATCGTCGTCGCTTCACTGGTGATCCGAATTTTCTTGACACGGCCAAGGTCCGAAAGCTTGACGCTCTCCAGATCGATGCCGAGGTCTTTGAAAATCGCCTGGCCACCGCAGAGCGTCGCAATGTCACCCAGGATCGCTTTGCGGCGATCACCATAGCCCGGGGCCTTGACGGCCGCGACCTGAAGGATCCCACGCATCTTGTTGACCACCAGCGTCGCAAGCGCCTCGCCATCGACATCTTCGGCAATCACCACCAACGGCTTGCCCGATTTGCTGACCGCTTCGAGCAGTGGAATCAACTTCTTGTTCGCGCTGATCTTTTCTTCGAACAATAGGACGTAGGCGTCATCGAATTCGACCGTCACTTCGTCCTGATTGGTGACGAAGTGAGGCGACAGGAATCCTCGATCGAACTGCATCCCCTCAACCACATCGACCGTGGTCTCATTGCCACGACCTTCCTCGACGGTGATCACACCATTTTTGCCGACCTTGGTGAAGGCATCGGCGAGCACCTGGCCGATTTCGGGATCATTGTTCCCAGCAATCGTCGCAACCTGCTTGATATCGTTCTTGTTCTTCTCGTCGATCGGCTTGGCCAACTTCGCGATTTCAGCCCGCGCCACATCGACCGCCTTGTGGATCCCACGAGACAGCGCCATCGGATCGGCGCCACTGGCGATCATCTTCAGCCCTTCCCGGAAGATGGCTTCGGCGAGCACCGTGGCCGTGGTCGTTCCGTCACCCGCCACATCATTGGTCTTGCTGGCTGCTTCCTTGACCAACTGGGCGCCGAGATTTTCAAACGGGTCATCCAATTCGATGTCTTCAGCAACGGTCACCCCGTCCTTGGTCACCTTGGGACTACCCCAACCCTTGTCGAGCACTGCGTTGCGACCGCGAGGCCCCAAAGTGCTACGGACGGCTCGGGCCAATTTGCTCACACCGGCCAATAGCGGCCCGCGAGCGTCGTCGTCGAAAACGATCTGCTTTGCCACGACGTCTCTCTCCTGTGTCGTTTCTGTGGAATGCCTGAAAACAAAATGCGATTCAGCGGTGCGTCCGTCGCAACCCAGTGCGGTCATTCAACCGCACCGTTATTGGCAGGCGCACCTTCGTCAGCCCACGCAGTAGCAACCGCCGTGCCAGTCGCTCCGCTTTGTGACGTAACGCTTGGTTGAAGCGGGACTTGCCGCCGAATCGAACGCGAAAGACCGCGGCCGTCCCCGCAGTTTTTTCAAGGGATCGTGCCACGCTGACAGCCTCTCCCCATTGGCGACCGATAGCGTTTCCGTGCCTGAGCGAGCCTTGCCGATCCGCCGCTGCTCGTCATCATGTTTCGCACCGAGACGCCCCGTAACGTCTGGCCATTCACCCCGACCATGCAATCCGAGATGACGCAAACGATCCGACTTGCCTTCGGGACCACCTCGCTGGAGATCCACGTCGACCTACCGGATGACTGCCTCAGCGACGCGTGGGTTGACCCCGGCGCTTCGGTTGATCTGGCCGAAAGCGTCTGCGGAGCGATTCGTCACCCCGTCGATTTTCCCCCGATCGATCAGGCGGTGGTACCGGGCGATAAGGTGGTGATCGCCGTCGATGCGGACGTTCCTTCGCCCGAGGCAGCCATTGCCGGCACCGTCCGCGCCATCGGCGGTCGCGAAGTCGAGAGCGTGTCGGTCGTCGTTCCCGAATCGATGCCTCGGGCGACGATCGATCGGATTCGCCGCTCTCTGCCCGACGCGATCGCGTTACACGTTCACGACGACCGTCAACGCGAGTCGCTCCGATACCTGGCCGCGGACGATCGTGCGGATCCGATCTATCTCAACCGACATCTCGTCGACGCCGACTTGGTGATCCCCATCAGTGTCGCGCGAACCAGCGATCCGCTTGGCGTGAACCCCTTCCCGAGCGTGCTCTATCCTGCACTGGCCGATCGGCAATCTCGACACCGATCGCTGGCCCAACTGCGTCGTTCAATACTCAAACCCGGGGGGTCAAAGCCGAAAGCAGCCGACGCCGCCGACCCGCCCCATGGCGGTGGGCAGCGGATTGATTGGTTGCTCGGCGTTCCGATTGTGGTTGCCGTCGAAATGGGCGAGTGCGGACGCCCCGCGGGAGTTTTGGCAGGGACCGCCGAGGGCGTCTGGACCAGGGTGCGAGACCATCAAGCTCGTTCGCAGGCCAATCTCGCCGAACGCTGCAGCGAACTGGTGGTCGCTTGCATCGAAGGGGATTCTCAACAGCAGACGCTTCCCAATTTGTTGCGTGCGCTGTTGGTCAGCCGATCGTTCGCCAGTGACCAGGCGTCCGTGGTGGTGCTCTGCGAGATCGATAACCTTGACCCGGCTCAAGGCGAGCGGGGCGTGGATTCCGACGACGAAATCGATGCCGACTCGAGTCCCGAGACAGCTTCGGAAGCCGAATTGCTTCGGGAACTAGTCACCCGGATCGACCCTTCGCGGCGCTACCTTCTGCTCTCCCGGTGCGAGCCGCATCAGGTCGAATCGTTGGGGATGGGCGTGATCGCTGATGAACGCGAATTGGCAAGGCTCGTTAACGGTCATGCGAGCTGCACGGTGATTCGGGTGGCGCAAACGGCGGCGATGGCGACAGGCCACGAGCACGCTTTGCTCGGCCCAGAACACCTTCGTGAGTGATCACTTCGTGAGCGCGGCCTTTGCCAACGCACCGTCAGTCCCGGCCACCAAGAGCGTATCGGAATCTTTTAAGATCGTATCGGGCCCAGGGTTGGGAACGATCTTGTCTGTGAGCACATCGTGCAGGGCCACCACCGTCAGGTCAAAGTGCTGACGCAACGCCAAATCGCGAATCGATTTGCCAGACCAGGCGTCGGGAACACCCATCTCTTGGAGGCTAAATCCGGGACCGAGTTTGACGTAGTTCAGCAGCGCCGTTCCGCTGAGGCGAGTCGCCAAACCGATCGCCGAATCTCGTTCGGGAAAAATCGTTTCGGTCACTCCGAGCCGCCTCATGACTCTCGCGTGATCCATCGAGACGACTTTGACAAAGACCTCTTTCACTTTCAAATCAAGCAGCACCATCGTCGACAAGATGCTCGCGGTGATGTCATCACCCGTGGAGATCACGCCGGCATCGGCAGCGGACACACCGAGGCGACCGAGCGTTTCGGCGTCGGTCGCATCAGCGACCGCGGCTCGAGCGATGCTCGGGGCGATGCGATCGACACAATCACCATTGAGATCAATGGCTATCACATCATTGCCGTTGCGGCTCAGCGTCTCGGCGACACTGAACCCGAAATTGCCGAGTCCGACGACGACAAATCGCTTCATGGGGTCTCCATCCTCACAAACACCAACACCATCGAAATCATTCCAAAACGCATAGGATTATCCCACCATCACGTCTTCGTAAGCATATCGAAACTTGGCCCCTCTGGATCGTCGCAGGACGAACGCGGCGCCGAGCGAAAGGGGTCCGACGCGACCAAGAAACATCAGCACGGTGACAATCGCCCTGCCGGCCGTCGTCAACTCGTCGGTCAAACCCATCGACAACCCGACCGTGCCGAAGGCGCTGACCGCCTCGAACACGCACGCGAGGAAAGAGGGCGGATTGGGTCTGCGGGTCTCCGCAGCGGTGAGCATGAAAACGCCTATCGCGAGGATGCCAACGGCAATCACGACCAACCCTACCGCACGCTGGATCGTGTCGTCGGGGATTGTGCGTTTTCCGGCCGTCGTGTTCCGTTCGGCTTTGAGTCGCGACCAGGCCAGAAGTCCGAGCAGTGCGAAGGTCGTCGTCTTGATCCCTCCTGCCGCCGATCCCGGTGACCCGCCAATCATCATTAGCAGGATGGTCAGAAAGTTCGCGCCGTCGGATGCCGCCCCATAGTCGATCGTGTTGAAGCCGGCCGTTCTTGAGGTCACGCTCATGAACAAAGCGTTCTGCAGCTTACCGCCCGCTGATAACCCAGCAAGGCTCTGGTTCCATTCAAAAACCGCATACAGCCCCCAACCGGTAACGATCAACAGCGCGGTGGTGACCATCACCACGCGGCTGTGAAGTGACAGCCCACGGTGCTTCTGATGCAATTGATCTCGACGGACGCAGTAAACCTCCTCGAGTGTCAGAAAGCCGATCCCTCCAAGCACCACGAGCGCCATCACGATGGTGAGCGCGGCCGTCGATTCGGCCGACCCAACCAGCGAATCGGAATTGACCGAAAATCCCGAGTTACAAAATGCGCTCACGCTGTGAAACGTCGCGGGCCATGCCGCACCGACCCAACCCAACCGGGGAACCCAAATCGCGTAAAGCAAAACGGCACCCAACAACTCGATCAAAAGCGTGAATCGCACGACATCCATTAGCAATCGGCGGCGGTCGACCGCGGGTGCCGCGCGATGCCCACCCGAAAGAATCGTTTCGGCGCGAAGCGAAAGCCGGCCCCCGATCGCGGCGATCACCATGCTCGTGAGCGTCAGCATGCCGAGCCCGCCAACTTGAATCAAAAGCAGCAGGAACGCTTGTCCGGCGGGCGTGAAATACGTCGCCGTGTCAACGACGATCAGACCCGTGACACAAACCGCGCTGGTCGAAGTGAACAACGCATCCTGCCACCCCAACGATGGGCCCACATAAAGCCCCGGCAAGAACTTCAGCCCAAGAGTCCCGAGCCCGATCAGGAGGGCGAAGGAACCCACAAAGACTTGTGGAGGCGTCAAGCGGCGGGAGTAAGGAGCCCACCGCCCCGAGGGAAGGTTCCAAATTCGGCGTGGCCTGACAGGGATCTGGTTCGGCGAACGCCTGATCATGGTGGGAAAAGTATTGGCAGCACTCTCCCGCAGTGCAAGGGCTCTGTCCCCGGGTGGCGAGTGACCTCGTCACTTGCGACAATTATCGCGTCGGCGGCGGCGATGGTCGTTCGTTCACGCCGTCGGCCTCACTCATAACGAAGGACGTGAATTCACTGTGATCGATCACCCCCGCACGGCGTCCGCCGGTCGATTCGTCCACACTCGCACCCCGTGGCTTCACTCGTCAGGGATTGCCCTCATGACGCTCCTGCTAGGGACCGTATGCTCGATGTTCCCGGCCGGCGACACCTTCGCGTTGAGGTTGGCTCACGGTGACGAGGGGATGTACCTGTTCAATGATCTGCCGACGGATCGGTTACGCGATCGCCACGGTTTCGAGATCCATCAGGATTGGGCCAATCACCTTCGGCTTTCTTCGGTTCGATTCAACAGCGGTGGATCCGGTTCATTCGTGTCGAGTGATGGTCTCGTCCTAACCAATCATCACGTGGCATCCGACACGTTGCACAAACTCAGCACGCCCCAGCGGGACTTGATTCGCGACGGCTTCCTCGCCAAGACGCCGGGTGAGGAACTCAAGGCGCCCGATCTAGAACTCAACCAATTGGTCTCCATCGAGGACGTCACGTCGCGGGTCAACGCGGCGGTGACCTCCGGCAGCGACCCCGAAACGGCGCTCAAGCTACGCCGTGCCGAGATGTCGCGAATCGAACAAGAGTCGAAGGACTCGAGCGGTCTGCGTAGTGACGTGGTGACGCTTTTCGGTGGCGCCAGGTACCACCTTTATCGGTATCGCAAATTCACCGATGTGCGTTTGGTTTGGGCGCCTGAGACCGCGGCCGCGTTCTTCGGCGGCGACGCCGACAACTTCGAGTACCCACGATACAACCTCGACGCGACGTTGATGCGTGTCTACGAAGACGGCCAGCCGGCCAAGATCGAACACTTCCTGGCTTGGTCTGACGAGCCGCTCAGCGACGGCGACTTGGTCTTCGTATCCGGTCACCCGGGTCGAACTCAGCGGATTTTTACGACCGCGGCGCTCGAGTTTCTTCGCGATCATCGCTTGCCGTTCGTGCTGGACCTCCTCCGTCGCAAGGAAGTCGCGATGCAACAATTCTCGCTCGGTGGAGCAGAAGCCAAACGACGTGCCCGCGACGAACTGTTCGGGATCCAAAACTCACGCAAGGCGTATCTCGGGATGCTCGCCGGCCTGCAAGACCCAAGGACAATCGAGGCCAAACGGGCCAGTGAGCAGCGGCTCCTCGAAGCGATCGCTGCCAGCGAAGAGCACCGATCGGCGTTGGCCGCTTGGGACGAAATCGCCGCGGTCCAAAAGGAAAAACGTGAATTGCTCAAACAGACCGTGTCGCTGCGAAGCGAGCTGTTCGATGCCGCGCAGACCTTGATCCTTCTGGCCGAGGAGGATGCCAAACCCAACGACCAACGGTTGAGAGAATTCACCGACGCCGGTCGAGAATCGCTGTTGCAAGGTCTGCTCAGCGACGCCCCGATCTACCGTGATTTGGAATTGGCGAAACTCGCGGACGAACTGGGCCGAATGGTTGAACTGCGAGGCGCCGATGACCCCGCGGTCGTCCAAATGCTCGGCGGGAAGGGTCCACGCGATCGAGCGGCTGAACTGCTGAATGGCACAAAGCTCGATGACATCGCCTATCGACAATCGATCGTTGATGGAGGACTCACCGCCGTGGCTGAATCTTCCGATCCGCTTGTCGCGCTCGCGCGAGAACTGGTGGGCGAGTACCGTCGAATTCGGGAACTGAATGAAAAACTCGAAGAGCGTGAACGCCAGGCCTACGCCAAAATTACCGCTGCCAAGGCCGCGGTCGAGGGAACCGGCGGATATCCCGACGCCACCTTCACGCTCCGCTTGGCTTTTGGGCTGGTCAAAGGTTACGAACAAGACGGGGAAACCATTCACCCGACTACGACCATCGGTGGCGCCTACGACCATGCCGAAGCCCACCAGGGTCAAGAGGATTTTGCACTTCCCGACTCTTGGCACGAGGCCAAGGACCGCGTCCGACTCGACACCCAGCTCAATTTCGTCTGCACCGCCGACATCATCGGAGGGAACAGCGGGTCACCAGTCGTCAATCGGGCCGGCGAATTGGTGGGGTTGATCTTTGATGGAAACATCCAAAGTCTTACAAGCGATTACCTCTATTCGGACACTCAGGCTCGTGCCGTTAGCGTCGCGGCTGTAGGAATCCGAGAGGCGCTGCGGTCGATTTACGGCGCCTCCGATTTGGCCGACAGCCTCGGCCGTTAACACAGATTCGGCCCGCACGCCTCGGCTGACGTGCCAGCTGGCCGGCGAACGGTTCGTGCCGTGATCACGACCCGCTACTCGAAGTGGATCGTTCCAAAGTCGGCGTACCGATGGAATCCGCCGGGAAGCCTCGACCAATCCCACGTCGTTCGTTGGTCGTGATCGTGATCGATGCGGCAGAAATTGGCACGCCACCGAGTGCCTGATTGCGGTGGGACGTTGCCCAGCGGCCTGAGCAAACGAAACGGGACAAACACCTCCGCACGCCACCCCGTGATCTCGCTTCCCGGCGTCGCCTCTCCACCGAACACCGCCACGGCTTTGCTCACCTTGCGATCCCCCTCATAAACCCAGGGTCGCCAGCCTAAGAACTTTCCATCGACGTTCGGCACGAGGATCGGGAGCTCATGGCCGAGTGGCGAAATCTCGTATTCGAAATAGACCGCCATCCGCTCATCGGGCCACAGAAAAAATTCGTAAACGTCTTCCTTCCAGAGCTCGGCAAAGTCCTCGTTCATGGTCGCGGTGAGCCGTGCGTCGGTCCCATCGAGCAAGACATAGAGTCCCGTCGAAGAGTAGAGCAGTTTGAAGCGTGATTCGTACGGAAGCTTTCCCTGTTCGTGGCGGACCAGGTTCGTCCATTGGGCCCGCTGCCAAGCGGGATGGTCGCCTCGCCCGGTAACCTCAAAATCTTCGCTCCGCCGCACGATCTTCTCCGGTGCGGCTGGCTTCTCGGATGCAGCGGGCTGTT
>JBGTCJ010000500.1:0-8021 GCA_041748895.1 Pirellulaceae bacterium | reverse complement strand
TCGACCCACCCCGGTTTTCGTCGGGGACCGAAATAAACGAATCGGTGCTCGGGACCGGCTTCTGGCACCTCGGTGAATGGGTCCATTCCCCGGTCGATACACGCAAAGACGAGGCCGATCGATTTGACAACATGATCGATGTCATGTCGAAGACCTTTCTCGGGATGACGGTGGCCTGCGCTCGCTGCCACGACCACAAATTCGACGCGATTTCAGCTCGGGACTACTACGCTCTGAGCGGGTTTCTTCAGGGTTCACATTTTCGATTGGTTCCGTTCGAGACCATTGAAGCGCACCGCAAAATGGCGGGTCGCTTGGCGGCGATCGACGATGCCTATGACTCGCGATTGCAGGCCGTGTCACCGGGTCGCATCGACCGCGATCATCCCACGAGCGACGGTTCCGATGGCACTATCGAAACCGGCCAGATCTCCGATGGCGGCTTTCGAACTTTAGTGAACTACGCCTGCGTCCGGCCCGACGAATACTTGCAAGACGGATTCATCTTTGGCCAACGCCCGCGCCGCCGTGGTGAATGGGTGGCACTGCGAAACGGCGCGGATGGTTTTTTCCAGATGCCCTTCGACGCCGCGATGAACGATCCGTTTTGGGATCCGGTCGTGAACCATGTGCAGACATCGCCAACGTCGATGGGAGCGTTCCATCCTGAGGCAGCGGCTGGTCGGACGCTGCTCACACCGACCCTCGAACTGTCGAGCGGTCATCTTTTCTGCTTGGTTGCCGGTGCGGGGCAAATTTTTGCGGTCGTTGATTCGCACCGGCTATTGGCCGGGCCGCTCCACCGCGAGACGCTGGTCCAAGTGACGCCACAGGATGGCGACACCGTGCATGGCGATGACGGTTGCCAGTGGCCTGCTCGGTGGGTGGAAATGCGAATTCCGCGGTATATCGGGAATCGAGTGCATCTCGAATTCACGCCATCACCGCGATGGCGCTTTGCCGTGCTCAAGGTGGTTGAGTCGGCGAGCGGTGCGGCGCCCCCACCCGAATCTTTCTCTCGGGTCGTTGACTCGACACGGCACGCCGAATCCGTCGCCCCGGTGCTTGAGCAGTGGTGCGCCGAGCGACAGCGATTGGCCGAGGAAATGCCGACACGCTCTGCCCTGGCCATGGCGATGGTGGATGGCACGGGCGAGGATGACCGGATCCTGGTTCGAGGCAATGCATCGAATCCCGGAGAGGTCGTCGCGCGACGTTTTTTGGAAGCCTTGGACGGCCCCGACCCGTTGCAGATCGATTCGGGCAGCGGTCGCTTGGAACTCGCCAACAGGCTCACCGACCGTTCCAATCCTCTCTTGGCGAGGGTCCTGGTCAATCGAATTTGGCATCACCTGATGGGACGCGGTATCGTGGCCACAACCGATGATTTTGGTGTCCTCGGCCAATCGCCGACTCACCCACAGTTGTTGGACCATCTGGCGACCTACTTCCTAGAAAACGGTCAATCGATGAAACGATTGATTCGCTACATCGTTCTCTCGAGCAGCTACCAGATGGTCGACGCTGTCGACCCGGCGGCTGCCGCCGTCGACCCCTCCAACTCGCTATGGCACCACAAACCGCCACGGAGACTCCAGGCAGAAGTCGTACGCGACACGCTTTTGGCCGTTTCGGGAGAGCTCGATTTGACCCTGTACGGACCATCGATACCGGTACATGTCACCGACTTCATGGACGGTCGAGGTAAACCAACGGCGCAGGGCCCGCTCGACGGCGCAGGCCGGCGATCCATCTATCTGGCCACCCGCCGCAATTTCTTGTCTCCTTTCCTACAGGCGTTCGACGCACCGACTCCGTTCAGCACGATGGGACGCCGAAACGTTTCGAACGTTCCCGCGCAAGCGCTGATCTTGATGAATGATCCGTTGGTCGCGCAACTTTCGGAACAATGGGCGGCCCGAGCGATCAGGGAACGGCCCGACGGTGTGACGCAACGGTTGACGTGGATGTTCGAGGCTGCGTTCGCGCGGCCACCACACGATCACGAAAGGGCGCTCGCGGAGAATTTCCTCAACAGCCGTGCGGCAGAACAATCCCTCGGGTTCAACGACCCCTCGATCTGGGCGGACTTGGCGCACGTTCTGATCAATACCAAGGAGTTCATTTTTCTGCGATGACCTTCCCGAACCCGCTCCCCCGTCTTCCGCCCACCCGCCGCGAGTGCCTGGTCCGAGGTGCCTGTGGTTTCGGGGCTGTGGCGCTCTCGGCGCTCAGCATGGATCGATCGTTCGCATCGGACTCTGCCGCGGTGCGCGCACGTGAGGGATTTGCCGGCCACGGGCCCCATTTTCCGCCGAAGGCACGCAGCATCATTTTTCTTTACATGGATGGCGGTCCATCTCAACTCGACACGTTTGATCCAAAGCCGATGCTGAGCCGGTACCACGGACGGGATCCGGGGGATTTCTTCAAGGTCGAACCGACGCAGTTCAATAACAATGGGACCTTTCTGGCAAGCCCTTGGAAGTTTAAACCTCACGGCAAATCGGGGATCCCGGTAAGTGATCTGTTCCCTCATGTGGCGCGCTGCGTCGATGAACTCGCGGTGGTCCGTTCGATGGTTTCGGAGTTCTCCGAACACACGTTTGCCAATTACTTCCTGCACACCGGAAGCGGGCTGCAGGGCCGACCGAGCATGGGTGCATGGGTCAACTACGGGCTCGGTTCCGAGGTCGATAACCTCCCCGGGTTCGTAGTCATCAATGGCGGCTTGATTCCGCCTGGCGGGATCGATTGTTTCGGTAGCGGGTTTCTTCCGGCGACCTATCAGGGTTCAATCTTTAAACCGACGGGTACCGCCGTCGCCAACGTTCACCCGATCGAATCAAAGGCTGGGCGGCAGCGTGAGAAGCTCGATCTTGTCAATCAACTCGACAGCCTATTGACGGCGAGGTGGGGCGTCCACGATTCGATCGAGGCGTCCATCGCCAACTATGAACTGGCCTACCAGATGCAAATCGCGGTACCCGAGCTGATGGATCTTTCCAAGGAGGAGGGCCACGTCCGAACGCTTTACGGATTGGACGCTCCCTGGGAGCCGACTCGCATCTATGCCGCCCAGTGTTTGCTCGCCAGACGGTTGATTGAACGCGGCGTGCGGTTCGTTGAATTGACCTGCCCACGCGTCAAAGGCGATCGATGGGATCAACACAGCAACCTCAAGGAAGGACACCAACTCAATGCATTGACCGTCGATCAACCGATCGCGGCGTTGCTGACCGATCTCAAACGTCGCGGGTTGTTGGACGAGACGCTGGTCGTTTGGGCGGGTGAATTTGGTCGTACACCCTTCGCCCAGGGGTCCGACGGTCGCGATCACAATCCTTTCGGATTCACGATCTGGATGGCTGGCGGCGGCGTGCGGCCGGGAACCATCCACGGCGCAACTGATGAGTGGGGATACAAGGCGATCGAGAACCGTGTCGAGCTTCACGACCTGCATGCCACGATGTTGCACCTGCTCGGCGTCGACCACAAGCGATCGACTTTTCGCTTCGGCGGCCGCGACATGCGGTTGACGGACGTCAAAGGCGAAGTGATCGAAGCGATCATTTGACGTCGTCCGCGTTCGCGGCGGGGGGCGGCGCCTGACCCATCTTTTCTCGAAGGAGTTCAACGGCGACGGCGTAGTCCGGGACTTCGGGTGCCAGTTTGGCCGCGGCTTCCAACTGCTCCAATGCGGCCGAATGATCACCTGACAGGTACAGGGCCAATCCGTAGCGATATCGCAGCGCTGGATTGTCCGGCGCAAGTGCCGAATCTCGCGCGAGCAGTGGCAATTCCTCTTCCCGCAACGCCCGTGCACGCGCGGCAGCCCGGGTGTCGCCACGCTCAGCCAATCGCTCGAGCAACGCCGCAAGGTTGGTTCTCGCCCCAACCATCCCTGGTTCGACACGCATCGCAGTCTCGTAGGCGGCGATCGCTTGAGGAACCTTATCCCGCTGTTCACAAAGCATCGCCCACTGAAGGTGAGCGCCAGCGCGGTCCGACGCCACATGGAGCATTTCTTCGACCTCACGCAGCGCTAGGTCAACCTGAGTTCGTTCACTGGCCGTCAGCGACGAATAAACCTCGGCCGATGCGAGCCGCTGGGAAACCTCGATCCTTACCAGTCTCGAGGCGTCGGTGAGCTGAGGAAGCAAAACACGTTTGACGACCGATGGATCCGCCGAATCGAGCCCCCTCACACTGCGGGCACGGACGAGTGGATGGTCCGATGCGTCTCGCAAAAGTTGGATCGCAGCCGCGGCTGCCTTCGGGTCGCCGGATCCGGCGAGATTGTCGATCGCAGTCGCCCTCACCAGCGCGGGGGTGATCTCGTCGCGACGCAGCGCCAAGGAAAGTGCGTTCTCGACCGATCCCGGGTCACCTCGACGCAGGCCAGCTATGGCCTCTGCGTAGTGAGGTGGCACCTTCCTTTGGTCCCCATACCAGCGGTTACACGCGTCGTCGCACCAGCGGTCGGTTTCCTGGATCAACTCAGCGATTTGACCATCACCGCGTTCCGCGGCGTCGAGCCAATTGGCGTAGTTGGAAAAGGAATCGCGAACCTCCGCGGGCAGCCTCTCGATCCGATCTTGAACGTGGCACGAGGAACAGGCATTGGGCGTGCCATGGTCAACGGAGATATCGGGACGCGGGACGCGCAGACTGTGGTCGCGGCGAAAATCCACGTCCATGTAGTAGCGGCCGGGCATGTGGCAGTTGACGCACTGGGCCCCTTCACTACCGACGGCATGATGGTGATGGCTGGGGACATCGTACTTCCCGGCGGGATGCTGGTGACAGGACGTACAAGTTTCGTTGCCCGTCGCCTTGAGCTTGAGCGAATGGGGATCGTGGCAATCGGTGCAGCGGATCCCCTTGTGATACATCAAACTTTGGGTGAAAGACCCATAAACGTAGACCTCATCCTTGATCTGGCCGTCGTCGTAATAAATTTCCGGCTGCAAGAGTTCGAGCGAGAAGTGATCGTGGTACTTATCGCCAGGAAGGAAAGCATCGGTCAGCTGCCCACGCCGGCTGTGACAGGGAGCGCACGACTGCAGCTGGGCTTGCGGGTCGTCGCCCTTGAGCCGGGTCAGTCCATAACCGATTTTTCGATCCCAAAACAGTCTCCGCGACTGAGCTAGCTCGACATGAAGACTTCCCGGTCCGTGGCAAGCTTCACAGCTCACATCGATCTCCGAAAAGGTGGTGTGATACCGCTGAGTCGCCGGGTCGTAACCTGTTTTCAGGTCTGTCGAATGGCAATAGGCACACATCGTCTGCCAACGCTGGGCGATGCCGGTCCAGTGCAGGGGGTCATCTGGGGCGAGCTTGTCGGTTACATCGGGTGGCCTCAGGTAGTACCAACGCTTGGCCTCAGTGTCCCACGTGATCCGCAACACTTGGACACGTGGGATCTCGCCAGGCATCGTCGACTCGTCGCGATCGAACTCCACCATGTACTGCTTCAAAGGCTTATCGCCAAACACGTACTTGACTTCAAAGTCCTCCATCTGGCCGGTTTCGCCTTCGGTGTGGACCATGAATTTTTGCCCGTCACGAAACATGCGGCTGACCATCGAATCGTGTTCGAGCGTCGCGTCATTGAAGTCACCCAGAACCGTCTCGTCAGTCGCCAGGTCCATCGCACAGTCGTGATCCGAGCCGCGATAGAGTTCCGCTTCGGCGCGATGACAATCGACGCACGACTCTCGGCCGACATAGGTGGCCACAACGTCGGGCGGAAGGGTCCTCCAGTAATCGGCGAACACGGCGGAACCGACCAGCAACGTCAACCCCGCAATGACCCAAAGAAACACTCGGCTCCCACGGCGTGAGGTCCATCCGGGGGAGGCAACCGATTCGCGATTCCCAGCGGTTATCGCAGGTGTCGACGATGAACTGCGTGCGGACGTGACAGGTTTACTCATGAGCAGCGGGGGGACTTTCTCACGATGCCCACGGGGGCTCGCGACGCCGACTAGGGCTTGAGCAGGATCGATTCGGCCGCGGAAATCTCGTCGATCAAGATTCGCGTCGCCTCCCGTCGCAGAAGAACCACCAAAGCCGCTCGCGACCCACTGTCATCTCCGACGCCCTCCAGTCTACGTGCGATCTTCAGCATTTGCTCGGCGAGAGCATACGATTTTGAAACCAAAACGTTGCCGCTCGTTACGGCTCGCTCGTCACGGAGGTCCGACGGCGGTCGCGGTTGATCCGCCGGTACCTGTGGATCAAGCAGCGACCCGTCGAGAACACTCCCACGAGTCCGCAGCAGCTCGAGAAGGTCATCGAGCATGGGGTCACCACTGGTGGGATTTGTCGCAGAACGATTACGAAGCACTTCCTCGATCCGCTTTCGAATCGCTTCCTCTCGCTTCGTTCCCCCCAGGGGCGCCACTTTGATCTGCTCGTCATCGGGAATGACAAGCACCGCCTTAGGCGCCTCAGGCTGCTGACCGCCAATCGGGATGGCAGACATAACCGCCGCGGTCAAGCAACCGGTGAACGCAACTGGAAGTGCGACGCGAGAACCGACCATGGCACACAGAAGATTCGGGGGAACAACAGCGAGTGACAATCAATCCGCAGTATACCTATTTCCCGTCGCCAATGAATCGCAGCAACTGCCGACGATCGAACCAGCGACGAGGTGTACAGGCATCGTGGTCCATGCCAAAATCTCACCGATGACCGCTGAAGACCCCGAAACGTTGCAAGCGTTGATCGACGAAGTCTATCGAACGGACGCGCGTCGCGTGTTCGCAACGCTCGTGCGCCTGCTAGGCGATTTCGATCTCGCTGAGGAGGCGATGCATGAGGCCTTTGCCGCTGCGGTCGAGCGATGGGCGACCGATGGCGTGCCCGCGAACCCGCGCTCTTGGCTGGTTTCGACGGGAAGATTCAAGGCGATCGATGCCATCCGTCGGCGAGGACGGTTTGCCCAGCGGAAGTTGGATGTTGCGTGCCGATTGGATGAGGTCGCCGTGGCCAACGCGTCTCGGGCAGCCCAGGCGATTGCCGATGATCGGCTCCGACTAATCTTCACTTGCTGTCACCCTTCGATCTCCCTCGATGTGCAAGTACCTTTGACGCTGCGCGAAGTTTGCGGCCTGACAACAGAAGAAATCGCGAGTGCCTTCCTGATTGCTCCATCGACAATGGCCCAACGGATCGTGCGTGGAAAAGCGAAGATCCGTTCCGCAGGGATTCCCTACATCGTTCCGGATGTGGAAGATCTGCCCGATCGGCTGCAGTCGGTCCTTTCGGTGATCTATCTCGTCTTCAACGAAGGATACCTGGCCTCATCCGGCGAGAGCTTGACCCGCGGAGACCTCTCAGGCGAAGCGATTCGTTTGGGCAGATTGCTTGTGGAATTGCTGCCCGATCCCGAAGCGATGGGACTTCTGGCCCTGATGCTGATCCAGGAGTCACGCCGGTTGGCGAGGACGACGCCCGCGGGCGATCTCGTGCTACTGGAAGATCAAGACCGGTCTCTGTGGGATGCAGAGTTGATCGATGAGGGGCAAAAACTCGTCGAGCGGGCACTCGCCACACGACGGTTTGGCAGCTACTGCGTGCAGGCGGCGATCGCATCGCTGCACGCTGGCGCGCCGACGGCACGCGACACCGATTGGCCTCAAATCGTTGCGCTCTACGAAACGCTGTATGCGATCACACCGTCACCCATCGTGGCCCTCAACGCCGCGGTAGCGGTAGCCATGCGAGACGGTCCGGCAGCGGGGATTCGTATCATCGATCTGATTTTGGAACGTGGCGATCTCACCGACTATCACTTGGCTCATGCCGCCCGAGGCGATCTTTATCGCCGACTAGGGGATCACGATGCCGCGCGCGCCGCTTATGAACAGGCGCTCCATTTGTCAAAGCAAATGCCGGAGCGACGGTTCTTGATCAAGCGGCTGAAAGAGGTCAAGACCAGATAATCGGCGGGCGGCCGAAATCTTGATGCACTCCACGATCCAGGAGTGCGGATGAGAGGATTTGAACCT
>JBGTCJ010000499.1:0-4459 GCA_041748895.1 Pirellulaceae bacterium | reverse complement strand
GGACTTCAACTTCACGGGAGACCTGAGTACACCGGGCATGAGCGGCCGAAAGCTTCGCTACGCCAACCAAACACAGTATCAAGCCTACGCGGTCCTGGTCGGCGAGTACGATTCGATCGATCACCCGCAGTTGATCAAGGACCTGAAACGGTTGAAAGAGTCTCACCCCAAGTCGATCACCTCTTCTGCGGGATCGGAAGAGGCCAAATCGGACAACCCGGTTGCGTTGGTGGAAAACATCCGAAAGTCGATCGTCAAGCGAACTTCGCGGGCGAATCAAGGGCCTCTGGCTGGTGCGTTTGCAACGACCAATCCGCTTTTGCCCGAGGAATTCTTCTCAGCCCCGGAAGTGGATTCGTTCGTCCTTGAACTCAATAGCCAAGTGGAGCACAGTCTGCTGACCAATCCCGGTCGTTTCACGGTCGTGGTCGCCACGTTTGCGGGACTCGGAACGATTGTGGATGGGACGAAGGAGAAAACCTTCGAACCGAGCAGCAAGCGACTCGATAGCTGCGCAACCAACGCCGACAAAATGGCTCGCGAACTTAGGAAGCAGGGCGTTGAGGCGTATCAATTTCACGATCGCACCCGGAGCCTCGTGACGATCGGAAGCTTCGACAACCTTGGCAAGCAAACGCCTGGTGGTGGATTTGAGTACGACGCGGCGATTCGAGCGATCATGCAGAACTATTCCGCCGGCAATCAAACCGCGCCAACGCAGTTCGGGCTTGGCATCAAGGCTAACCACGTCGCTTCGATTCCTTATGATGTTAGCCCCACGCCGATTGCCGTTCCGAAGAAATCGAAGCGGAGCATCTACACAGGCAAATTGGGCATGAGATAACGCATTCCCCAGCGGGGCTTCGATGTTGGAATTGGTGCTCGGAACCGGCAATGCCCACAAAGCGATCGAGATGCGGCAGATGCTCCCGCAGGGGAGGATTCGAATTCTGTCGATCGCCGATCTGCCTGATCCGATTGATGTCGATGAGACCGGGTGCACGTTTGCCGAGAACGCCCGCCTGAAGGCGACGGTTCAAGCTCGCCACCTCGGCCGATGGGTGCTCGCCGAGGACAGTGGGTTGTGCGTCGATGCGCTCAACGGTCGCCCTGGCGTCCACTCCGCCCGTTTCGCCGGGCAACACGGCGCGGACGAAGCGAATAACCTTTTGCTGTTGAAGGAACTCGACTCCGTCCCGACGGATCGCCGCGGTGCAGCATTCCATTGTCACGCCTGCTTGGCGGACCCATCGGGGCGAGTTCGGATCGAATCCGCTGGTTCATGCCGAGGGGTGATCGCCATGTCGAAGATCGGCGAAGGCGGTTTTGGCTACGACCCTCTGTTTGTGATCCCCGAATATCATCAGACGTTTGCGGAACTTGGTTCAGCAGTAAAGAACGTGTTGAGCCACCGTTCTCGTGCCCTGCGAGTGATCGTACCTCGCTTGATCGACGTCATGACCACATCGACCAGGCAGTATCCCGCGTGATCGATGGTTGATCTTTAGTGCCACGTGCGGTTTCCGAAGTCAGGCGAGGAAGCCGATCGGTTTGGCAGTCGCACCCGACGAATAAAAATTGCGAATGTTGGGGAGGATGTCGACCAACATCTGACTATTCGAAACGCCAAACCACATCGCCATCTCGGCGTTGTACTCGTCGACCGAAAGGGTTGGGATCAATCGACCGCGACCGGTGTCGAGATTGTTGGTCTTTAGGTTGTCGGGATAGTCGCCGAACACCTTGTTGCCCTGCACGGCCCCTCCCATCACGATGTGATTACCACCCCAGCCGTGATCGCTGCCACTACCGTTGGTCGATAGGGTTCGAGCGAAGTCGCTCGCGGTAAACGTCGTGACCTCGGAGGCGACGCCCAAGTTGACGGTCGTGTCGTAGAAGGCCTTGAGCGCTTGGCTGATGACCGGAAGCATGTTGGTTTGGTTTTGCAACAAGTCCGCGTGATGGTCCCAACCGCCTGCGGAGACGAAAAAGATCTGCCGAGTCTGTCCGAGCCGCGCCCTTGCTTTGATCGATCGTGCGACCATCCGAAGGTTATTGGCAAAGCCCGAGGTTAGCCCGTCGAAAGGAGCAAATAGGGCCGCGTCGTCGCCTATCGAAGTGGCTTCGTTAAACTCAATGGCCGCTTGAATGCTACCTCGCTTGGTGCGGTAGAGCGTTTTGCGAAGAAGGTCACTGTAGGTCGCCGCGGGGGCGGTATCGACGTTCTGCGGGTAAACCTGATCGATAAAATTTCGGTGGATCGTGTCCACCACACCGGTGCTCGTGTATCCATTGAGCAACGTGGCGCCTGTGCTGTTGTTGATCACGTAGGGAATGACTTGATTGCCGGTCTGAAAAATGTTCAGCGACCCCAGCGCGATGTTCATCGAAACGAATTCATTCGCGTTGTGCGTGCTAGCCATCAGGTCGGCCATTCGCCCACCCCAACCCGAGATTTGCGATCTCGATTGGGGGATCGAGCTCTGCCAATGCTGGATGAGGTCGGCGTGCGAATAGAGGCCAAGCGGTAGTTTGACCGAGTTGAGCGTTGCTTTGGTGGTCGGCACCACCACGCTACCAACGTTCGCCACGAACGCAAGGTTGCCCGCCTGATACAACTCGTGCACGCCCGTCATGGTCGGATGGATACCGAACTGTCGCCCCTGGTTGACGCCATGATTCCCATCGACGGGCAACAGATTCAAATTGGGATCCGGGTCGTCTTTCGCAATCGCAAGGTCGGTCCGAATGCTTTGGTAATGCGCGTATTCGGCGTCTGTGTACGGCGCCAAAACGTTGTGGCTGTCGATGCCTCCGTTGAGGAAGACGCAGACCAACGCCTTGTAGTCGCCGCTGGGGGTTCCCTCCTGAGCCACGGCGGCTCCGGTCAGCTGGAGATTGAGAATTTGCGAGAGGATCGAGGTCGAACTCAGCGCGGCGCAACCACCCGAGAAACGCATGAAGTTTCGTCGCGAAAGGCGGTCGATCGTCAACTGGTCGAGCGACACGGCAGGTCGGTTGAGAGCCATCGTGGGGTGCCTAAAGATAAGACATGGTAGAAATCGAGACTTGTTTGCTCATCTCAGCACACCGTCGGCGGCAACGATGTGCGAAATGAGAGTGGCCACGGCGGAGGTTCAGTAACGGATCAGGCACGACGGTGCATTGACCGCTGAAATCACCGCCCCCCTGGCACGGTTGTTGATTTGCCCGGCCGATGGACTGGCCGAGTAGGCCGCGGCGGAAATCGCACTGGTCAACGCGACTCGCTCGGGTTCCGACATCGCTCCGTTGCAAAGCTTCAAATCAAGGTGCGCCGCGAGCGCAGCCGGGTTACCCGTCAGCGACTTTTCGACCGAGAGGTCCAGCCAAAGTTGCGTATTGATGTTGGTCCCTGGTGCCGCCGCCTGCGCCGCAGGCTTGGTGTACTGCATGCGATAGAATTCGTTGATGATGTCGGACCGAAGGTTGTTTTGCCATCCATTGGATACGACGGCCGTCAGGAGTTGGAACTCGGGGGCGTATAGCGATCCGTTGGGAATCAATCTCGACGGCGTGTACTGATTCACGCCTGAAGGCTGAAAATCAGGCAGATAAAAATTGAACACGCTGGGTGAACGAAATGGCGCTTGCGTCCAGCGTCCAGCGAGGTCGGGAATGCGAATTTGATCGGGATGGATGTACTGCGAATCTCCCGCCGGCGGACTCTCGGATACCTTGCCGAATCGCCGCAATAATCCGGCGTAAAAGACGACCGGCTCGGCGAGGCGATTGAGCTCGGTGCCGCCTCCCTTGACCACCAAGCGAAGCGGGTTCTGCAACCGCGAGGTCTGAATGGAATGCCACGCCTCGCGATCGAGCAAAACCGCCGTGACCACCTCCTTCAGGTTGCCTCCCGACGCGTCGAACGCTTGCGAAACCCGTTGGATGTATGACCGTGAGGGGTTCGAACGTACGAGACGCTGAATCAGAAGCCTCGAAATGAACGGGGCGATGTTGGGGTGCGCGTAGAGATTATCCAAACCCGCGCTGAGGTCTGCCGCGGCGTTGGCGTTGGCCGTCGCCACATTGGCTGCTCCGGTCGGGAGACTAACGGCCGGAAGCGTCTGACCATTGAGCAGCGTTTTGGGGGCGCCGTCGTGTTCGCTGCCGAACATTCGCATCGGGTCCGAGAGGTTGGCTCCGCCACTGGTGAATCCAGAACTCCCGTTGTTGTAGGTCAATCCCGTGAAGAGACGGGCAAATGACTCGATCGTGTCGTTGTCGTAAGTCGGAATGAGATCACCCGCCGCGTCCCGCTTGTACGTTCCGTCCTTGTTTAGCTTATAAAGCCCGATCGCAAACAGTTGCATGATCTCCCGAGCAAAGTTTTCGTCAGGGAATCGACCGATCGCGGGGTTACCCTTTCGGTTGCGGAGGTGGCTCAACCAAACACCCATTACCGGATGGTAGGTCACGT
>JBGTCJ010000498.1:0-4351 GCA_041748895.1 Pirellulaceae bacterium | reverse complement strand
CGCCGAAACTCATCGGCCGGGTGACGGCCGAATCTTCGTTGTGGGAGGCGCCGAAATTTACCGGCAACTCCTGCCGCTGTGCGATGAACTGTGGCTGACGGTCGTCTGGTCGAACGTTTTGGGCGACACACGGGTTCGATTGCCGCTCGATGAGTTCTCCACGTTTGAGGTAGAACGTCACCCCCAGGGGGTCGGTGATAGTGTTCCGAGTGAGTTTCAGCGGTGGAGGCGCAAAAATTCCGTGCCAAAAAATTGAACGTCCCCATTGAGTCGCTGGGGGCGCTACCACTATATTCTTCGATCCCTTACCGAAACATCAATCCGTTTACCGTGACAGCCGGATCGGCTCAAGTGAGCCCGATGCATCGTTTGTCGCTGTGCGGTACCCATGGAGGCTGTTCCATGCCCCGTATGCTGGGCGTCGACGTTCCCAACGACAAGCAAATTCAGTACTCGATGACGTACTTGTACGGCGTCGGGCTTTATCTCGCTCGTGAGGTCTGTCAGAAACTTGGTGTCGATCCGACGCGTCCGGCAGGTGAGCTCACCGAAGAAGAGGTCAGCCGCATTGTCACGATGCTCGAGCGTGACTACACGGTCGAGGGTCCACTGCGTCGACAGGTTACGCAGAACATCTCGCGTCTGCGGGAGATCAAGTGTTATCGCGGAGTTCGTCATCGGCTGGGATTGCCCGTTCGAGGGCAGCGGACCAAGACAAACGCTCGAACCCGCAAGGGCCCGCGAAAGACGGTCGCTGGGAAGAAGGGCGTGAAGGATTTGCGCTAGGTTTCTGTTCGGCTGGAGTTTCGGGCAGGTTGCATCGGTATTGGGTATTGGGCGAGAAGAGCGGTGGCCACTTGGGCGGCCGACGCCCGGAATCGTATTTTGGCCAGTCATTGGCCTTCCATCACAGGTTTCGCAGTGGCAAAGACAAACAAGAAGAAACGAGTTCGCCGCAATATTTCGAGCGGAATCGTTCACATTTATTCGACTTTCAACAACACGACGGTGACCGTGACCGATCCCAAAGGGGACACGCTTTGTTGGGCGACTGCTGGGACTTCTGGGTTCAAAGGGAGCCGAAAGAGTACTCCGTTTGCTGGTCAGTGTGCCGCTCAGCAGGCCGCCGAAAAAGCGACCAAGTTTGGGATGCGGGACGTCGAAGTTCGCGTCAAGGGCCCGGGCTCTGGAAGGGAAAGCGCCATCACCTCGCTGCAGGCGGCGGGGCTAAATGTCAAGTTGATTGAAGATGTGACGCCGATCCCGCACAACGGTTGCCGCCCCCGCAAGAAGCGTCGGGTTTAGTGCGACTTGGTTTTCATGGGTGGCTCGACGATTGCCGGCGCGGCTCAGTCGTGTGGCACCCAATGAGGCCGCCGTCTAGCACGCATGGTCGGCTGGACACAAAAGTTTTCGATTAGAAAAGACAACCTCCCCACACCCGGTCTTCGCGGATCGCGTGTCCACTTTAAATATCAAACGAAGGGTTTTTTCCGATGCACATTCGCTGGCGCGGAATGGAATTGCCGAGCACCCTCGACGTTGACCGAAGTTCGCTCACGGAGACCTACGGGCGATTCACCGCCGAACCCTTCGAGCGAGGTTTCGGGGCAAGCGTGGGGAACAGTCTCCGTCGTGTTCTGCTCAGCAGTCTGCTCGGTAGTGCCGTCACGCAGATCAAAGTTCGCGGTGCTCAGCATGAGTTCACGACGATCGAAGGGGTGATGGAGGATGTGACCGACATCGTCTTGAACGTCAAGAGCTTGATCGTTCGCAACCACAGCGAAGCAACGCGGGTCATTACGCTGGAAAGCAACAAGGCCGGCGTATTGACCGGTGGCGATATCCAGGTCGATGCCGATGTCGAGATCATCAATAAGGATCACGTCTTGGTCACCTTGACCAAGGATCTCCCTTTCATGATGGAGATGGTGGTTGAGAACGGTCGCGGTTACGTGCCGTGCACGGAACACAGTGTGGGTGATCACGAAATCGGGATCATCCCGGTCGATGCCGTATTCAGCCCGGTAACCCGAGTTCGTTACACCGTTGAGGAAACGCGGGTTGGCCAGAAGACGAACTACGATCGGCTTGTCCTCGAGATCTGGACCGACGGTTCGGTTACGCCCGAGTTGGCATTGATCGAAGGATCCAAGATTCTTCGCAAGCACCTCAATCCGTTTGTTCAGTATCGCGAGTTGGGTCCGAGCATTTTCTCGGCCGGCCGTGGTGGTTCGGGTTCAGCCGAGGCGCAGTTGGAGGCCAAGTTGAACATGAAGTTGTCCGACCTGAGGCTCTCGGTTCGCGCCAATAACTGCCTCGAAAGTGAAAACATCGCGATCGTTCGCGATTTGGTTCAACGAACCGAAGACCAATTGTTGGAAGTTCGCAATTTTGGCGACACCACGTTGAATGAAGTCCGTGAGAAGTTGGCCCAGTACGGGCTGCACTTGGGAATGCGAATACCCAGTTCTCAGATGCGTTGAATCCGCCCACCCGCGAATGATGTCAGCCGCGGTGGTGGGCCGTTGATACTAAAATACCGATCTCTCGTTACCGACTGCGAATCGAATCATGCGACACCGACGCAAAAGCCGCGTACTGGGCCGAAGTCCGAGCCACCGCAAGGCGCTGTTGAAGAATCTGGCCAGCGCGATCTTCCTCACCGAGCGGGATGCGGAGCTCGACGACAACGCGCCTAAGGTTCCAGGTAGGATCGTGACCACGCTCCACAAGGCGAAGGAGGTCCGGCCGTTGGTCGAGAAATGCATCACCATTGCGAAGAAGTCGCTCCCGGCCGCCGAAGCGGCTAAACAGTTCGAGACGGCCGAAAAGCGTGGCAGCGATGGCTACAAGAAGTGGCGTGAGAGCGAGGACTGGCAGAAGTGGGCCGCTGCGCGTGCGCCCGTGGTCACGGCTCGCCGTCGCGTCCTTCAATTGATCGGTGACAAACAGGCGACGGCCGTTTTGTTCGCGCGGGTCGCGCCCAAATTCGTCGATCGGCCTGGTGGTTACACGCGAATCATGCGGTTGGCCACGCCGAGGTTGGGCGATGCCGGGCAGCGTGCGATTCTCGAATTCGTCGGTGTGAATGATCGGGTCAAGCGGAAGAGCGTCAAGCCTTCGTTTGAAACGGAGAATTCTGCCGCGGAGTCCGAAGCCGTTTCGTCATGATCGCCGACCCTGCGTCTCGTTTTTCAACCACGCAAACGACATTTGCCGGGCAGAGCGTCGCGGACCTCGCACGAGACTTCGGGACCCCGCTCTACGTCTACGACGCGGCGAAAATCGCCGAGCGAATTGCGGACTTAGCCGCGTTCGATGTCGTTCGCTACGCACAGAAAGCCTGCAGCAGTCTCGCGATCCTCGACCGGGTGCGAAAGTCAGGTGCGGTCGTTGATGCGGTCAGCGCGGGGGAAGTACGCAGAGCCGTCGCCGCCGGTTTTGATCCGCACGGCGATACTCCGGGTATCGTTTACACCGCTGACATCTTCGACCGCGAATCGTTGGATCTTGTCGTCGACCTCGGCCTGCATGTCAATTGCGGGTCACCCGAGATGATTGACCAGCTCGGGCAACGAAGACCCGGCGCGAACGTTACGCTGCGGATCAACCCAGGCTTCGGACATGGCCACAGCCAGAAGACGAACACCGGCGGCGAACAAAGCAAACACGGTATCTGGCACGAGCAGCTCGATGATTGCCTGTTGCGGGCCGACCGACATGGGGTCACGGTAACCGGTCTCCATATGCACATCGGTTCGGGCACCGATCTGGAACACCTGTCACAGGTCTGCCAGGCAATGGAGCGTGCGGTCGCAACGGTCGGACGAACGATCACCACAATTAGCACCGGCGGCGGGCTGCCGGTCCCTTACAAAAGCGACGAATCGTTCCTCGATATCAACGAGTATTTCTCGCTCTGGGACTCCACTCGCGAGCGAATCAGCCGGTCGCTCGGACACCGCGTCCGATTGGAGATCGAGCCGGGGCGTTATCTCGTCGCGGAAGCGGGCTGCCTGGTCGCCGAGGTGCGGGCGGTCAAAAAGATGGGTAGCAACCGCTTCTTTCTGCTCGATGCCGGATTCAACGATCTGGTACGACCGGCGATGTATGGATCGTACCACCCGATCGCGATCTGTCCGCAGGACGGGGCGGCTCACGAACGACCCGAGGTCGATGCCATCGTCGGCGGTCCGCTCTGCGAATCGGGCGATATCTTCACGCAAAAGGAAGGTGGGTTCGTCAGCAGCCGGCGATTGCCGATCGCGTTGGTAGGAGACTATCTCCTGCTCGGTAATGCGGGTGCCTATGGGTTCGCGATGAGCAGCAACTACAACAGCAAGACGCG
>JBGTCJ010000497.1:0-6491 GCA_041748895.1 Pirellulaceae bacterium | reverse complement strand
TCGTGTCCAACCTGGCCGCCCTTGAACAGAATCTCCAATCCACTGAGCGGCCCATCCGAAATGACGCGGCAGAGCGGTGAGCCAGGGGCGGCCGGCGCGATCGCCTCGAGAGCTTCGATTTCTAACTCGCGTGCAACGTATCCCGATGTATCGCCGCCGGCAACCGCGACCCGCCGCAAGGGATGCCGTTGCAAAACCGAACGAAGGATGCTCCCTAGCTTGGGGCCCAGCACGCGACCACTTTTGAGTTTGATGTCGGCCTCGCTGTAGCCCATCGCATGGAATTGCTTTGTCGTGTCCGCGATCCGTTGATCACCCGGTCCTCGCGTGGAATGCATGATCACATTGGCTCCGGCTTGAAGCCTCGTCACGGCGAGATCAACCGACCGCGCGACCTCGTTCTCGCTTGTCACCGGGTTGATGAGCCGTGCTGGGCTGAGCGTGATTTCCTCGAATCCACACTCGATGGCAGATGCGATCTGCCGTGCGTTGACCGGGGAACAACTGCCCGTAATCACAAACAGTTGATCGGCGCCCAACAGCCGCGGGCGGCTAACCGAGCTTGCCGGCGATGCATTTCGATGCACCGAGTCCATTTGCCCCGACGACCGCCAGTGGGCCGCCAAAGCGTACTCAACACCCGACGAACCGATGACAAACATCGGCCGTGAGTCCGATCGGCGGCTGGTTTGGGCGAAGGTCTCCAAGGACTCGCCGATCGTCGCCAAATGCCTGGAAGAAAGCACATCCATCAGTAGCGCGGCCGGCGCGCCCGCTCGCGTGGCCTCGGCGGCTAACTCGACAATCCCCGCCACCGCGTCTTCAGAATCGAGCCGCAGCACGTCTACCAGACCGATATCGAGCGATGTTTGCTGCGACATGTGGGCTCGCAAATCCGATTCGGCCATCGGTGTGATCGGATGACTCTTCATCGTCGGATGACGATCAAGGCGGAATGGCTCGGTGTCGAGGCCCGAACGGGCAAAAAGATTCCCAAACACCTGGTATCGTCCCAACTCCGGCGCGCCAACGACGATCGGGACGCAGCAATGGCCGAAGACTTCGCGGCCAATTTCAAGTGCCTTGCCGATGCTTCCGATCCGCGGCGACGAATCGAACGTCGAACAGATCTTGTAGTGCACCATCGGTGCGCCACAGTCGGCCAATCGCTCGAGCGCCGGTCTCAATTCGGTTTCCATCTCGTCGGGCGACATCGTTCGGCTCCAACCCGCCAAGCCAAACGCGCGAAGGCCTTCGATCGCCGCAAGTTGTTCGGGTGACGGTGGTCTCAGAAATAGGACCGTTCTCACCCCCGACCACTGCAGGGCTTCCATCACGTCGGTCGAGCCGGTGAAGTCATCACCGTAGAAAGCCAGGAGAAGTGTCAACCTCGCGCTCCCCCAAACTTCGCGATCGTGACTCGCAGCTCCTCACGGCTGCGGGCATATTCCTGGAGCGGAATCCCGCTTGCGGCCGCTTCCCACGCTTGCTGAATCCCGCGGAGCCCTGCGGCAGGCCCAAGTGGGTGCGCCATGATCCCGCCGCCTGCCACGTACATCACGTCGAGTGTTTGAGTCCGCCGATAGGTCTCGGATGCCTGACCGCCCCACTGGCCCGACGAGATCACGGGCATCGCATGGTAACCGCCGAATAGTGGTCGCTGCATCGCCGTGATCGATCGAACCACCGATTCGTCATCCTCCCAAAACTTGTTTTGGAGACCGTTGACGTGAAGGTGGTCGACACCCACCATCCGCCACAGCTTTTGGTAGGCCGTGAACTCGATCCCTAGGAGCGGATGGCGAGTCAACATCCCCCAACCATTGCGATGTCCGTGGATCGGAAGTTGACTGTGCGAGCGAATCGCCGAAACACCGGCCCAACCGACGTGATTCAAGCTAACCATCACGCACGTACCACCCGCTTCGAGCACGCAGTCGTGATGGCGGCGCATCGCGTCGATCTCGTCGGTGATGTTAAAGGCCACCATAATTTTTTTACCCGTCGCATCGGCCAACCGATTGACTTCGGCCATCACGTGGCCGACACGCTCCGCGAAAGGGGAGTGGGGTGGATCCGCCATGAGTTCGTCATCCTTGACGAAGTCGATTCCGGCGTCGCCAAGTTCACCAACGAGCTGCGCGGTCTGCGCGGGGGAAAGCCCCACACTCGGCTTGATGATCGTTCCGATAATCGGCCGATCCAGAACACCGCACAGTCGCCGCGTTCCCTCGATCCCGAAGGCCGGTCCCGGATATCGCTCCGCGAACTCATCGGGAAGTTCCACGTCCAGTAGCTTGCACCCCGAGTGATCCGACAACTCGTAGAGGTTGCCGCAGATCGTCGCCATCAGCGTCGGCAAGTTAGCCCCAACGTTGTCGAAGGGGAACTCGATCGTGATCTCGCCCCGCTGATAGCGCTCACCCGTTCCTGCCGCCGCCGAACTCGAGGCGGGCCGCGCCCCACGAAGTGAAGGTGTGTCGACCGAATCGAGAAGCGTAATCTGGGTAACGCGAGCGCGAGCGCGAGCCTTGAGTTCCTCGGTCTCGCCGGGTATCGGAAGGAATGTTCCGCTGCTCTGCTCCCCCGCAATCATCTCCGCGGCCTTCTCGATCGGCTGGGCGGTCTCAATAAGGTACCGGGCAGTGATCGCAGCGGTGGGCATCGCGGTGAACGGGGAGCGAGATGGGAGATCGGGAAAAGCAGAATGGGGGCAGCGCAGCATTCGCGGTCGTCGAGTCACCGACTGCCCAATGGGTCAGACCACTTAGACGAGATGGTAGTCTACCCGAACCCCTGATGTTAGCCCCAATCCGTCAAATGCTACCGCCTAAACGTTGCCCGCTGAACAGGGCGATGAATGTTCTTTTGTGGGGTCCGGCGGGATTGTGGATCGTCCATGAACGGGTTGGGTAGGGCGTCGTAGGGATTGACCGTCTGCGGCATCGGGACCGGGGAGGGTTGGGGTCGCATCGGCGTACCCTCAATCGGCGGCGAAAAGCCGTCGAGCCAGTCGTCGTCAGCCGCCTGAGGCATCATCGGCGGGGGTGTGGGGACCATCGAAGGCGGCGTCACACGGAAATCCGACGGTGGCATGGGCGGGTTGGCGGGCCGGTGGATTGGGGGCAAGGGCATTTCCAACTGCATCGCCGTTATTGCGTCGCAACCGTCATCACACGATTCCTGATCACACCACGACGCACGCTGGGTCGCGGAGAGCCCGAGCACTTTCTCAATGCCGCCAGCCAGAGCATCAAGGGTCCGATAGATCGGTCCATGATTCTCGCTCGCAGTGACCGATGACATCGCCATCGTGGACGATGTGGCAATCAGCATCCCAAGGGCCGTAGGGTAGATAGCTTGGCGACGAAGAATGACTCGCATGTTCCGACTTCCTTGGTGAACTTCGCGTCAATCGCGATCCGCGAACCGCGACTTCCGGCGGATCCTCCGATACGATCCGCAATACCGGTAGATATCGACCCCAAAGATTCCGAATCACCAGAGGAACCGGCAATCGCGTCACTCTCAACCCATTTCGCCCAAATCCCCGCCGGACTCACTGACGCGGCACCTCGATGGATTGCAGAAGGGCGCGCAGTTCAGCGTCGACGCGCCGTCCCTCGACTTCAGCCTCGGCCGAAAGTTGGATGCGGTGCCGCAGCGCCGGAAGGATGATCTGTGCCACATCGTCGGGAACGGCGAAGTCCCGACCCGAAAAGGCAGCGAGCGTTCTCGCAGCCTGCATGAGCGACAGACCGGCCCGAGGTGAAGCGCCCAAGTGAAACGCCGGCCAAGTGCGGGTCGCGCGGACAACGGCATTGATGTATCCCACAATCGAATCTTCGACCCGAACTTCGCCGCAAGACCGGATCATCGACTGCACTACCTCGGGGCTGGTCACCTGACGGACTTCGTCCAGCAATCGTTGGTTCAGGTCGATCTTGAGACTGTGCATCCTGAGGATGTCAGCCTCTTCCTGGAGCGTCGGATAATCGATGCACAACTTGAACATGAACCGGTCAAGTTGCGCTTCGGGCAAGGCGTAGGTTCCCTCGCTTTCCAGCGGATTCTGCGTCGCAAGTACGAGGAACGGCAGAGGCACGCGATGACTCGCCCCGTCAACGGTCACTCGATACTCCTGCATGATCTCCAGCAAAGCCGCATGCGTTTTGGCGGGTGAGCGATTGATCTCATCGGCGAGCAGCAATTGTGTGAACACGGGGCCAGGTCGAAAGCGAAACTCAGATTTCTGCATGTCGAAAACTGGCGCCCCGGTAATGTCCGAGGGCATCAGATCGGCGGTGAACTGAATGCGACCGAACTGGCAGCCGAGGATTCGGCCGAGCGTCCTCACGAATAGCGTTTTGCCGAGCCCAGGAACCGATTCGATCAATACGTGTCCGCCGCTGAATAGGGCCGTCAACGTACCGAGCACCAATTCATCCTGTCCGACATAGAGTTTCGACACTTCGGACGTGATCTCGTCGTAGATCGCGCGAATTTGTGCCACTTCCAACGTGGAACCGATTTGACTATCCAATGCTGGTCTTCCGTGGTGGGGGTTTCGAATCGGTTCGGGTAACATCGCCTGCGACGCGTCGAAGGTATTCGCTCGTTTTCTGCCTCGCTTCGCGCCTGCCCGCCTCATTGTCGGAGCGAACCATCAGTGCGGCGACCGCGTCGAGGTGGTCCGAGAAATCGTTGGTGCCCGCGTCCTCCGTTGGCCTCGGGCGACCGAAGATCGGCAGCAGGATCAGGCAGGCGACGATCCCCATCCAGCATAGGTGGAGCGTGATGAGACTGAGCGGCCAAACGGTCAACAGCTCGAATCCCGTCGCCATACTCGTGTCCTCAGTGGCCGACTCACTGACCGGAATCATGCCCATGACGCTCGAGACAAACACGGCTTTTGCGCCCGCAGGCGGGTTCCCCAGCAGGTGAGTCGCCAGCGCACGACCCGAGGGTGTGGTCAACGAAAAATTGGTCAGCCACGATGATCCCCCGACAACCGTGACGCGGGGTTTAGCATCGCCATCGCGAATCAGATCGGCGACGACCGCGCGACCATCGCTTGTTTCGAGCAGCGGTATCCAGTCGGCCCAAGGGGTGCTCGACGGCGTGACACTCACCGCGGGGGTTTGTCGAATCACCATCTCCGCCTCACGCTGGGGCGACGCGGCCAAATCGACAACCGCATCGGCCGCACGCAGATGGATGGGATTGAGACCGGCAACGGGGACGGTGCTGAGCAATGGGTCTACCGTGAACCAGGCGTAATCGATCGAGTCGGGATACGATGCCCGCTCTGCAATCACCCCACCGGTCCTCCTTGCGATTCTCCGCCGATACTCGAGCTGTTGCGGAGGCGGCGCGAGATTTCGCGCGAGTTTCCAGTACTCCAACTCATTGCCGCTGTCAGGGATGATGATCAGCAGACGCCGCTGGCGATCGGCAAGCCATGATTCAAACCACTGGATGACCTCGGCGTTTGGCGGCTCGAGGTCACGAGGCGACCAGATGATGAGGTCCGTTTGATCGAGTCGGGAGCTGAGCCGGCGTACGTCGCTGGTACGATACCCATGGCGGGTCAACGAACGGCGAAATGCGCCGAGCCCATTGACGCTTTGGTCGGCGGTTCGACCCATCGACGATTCGTACTGCGTTTGAAGTTCGCCACAACCGATCGTCAACGCAGCCGAAAGCCACGCGATGCTTGGGAGGAGGTGCTTCACGCCGGCAACTCCTCGTTCGCTTCCACCAAGCGTTCGAGTTCCAGGTTCTGCCGCCAAAGCCATTGGCACCGCTCTCGCGATAGCGGGTGTCGCCCAAAGTAGGACGACTCAAAATCGTCAACCGTCTGTGCCAATAACTCGCCGGCCCCCGGCGACACGGAAACGGCTTCGCGGAGGTATCGACGATTGGTCTTCCCTCGTGAGAGCCGAACGAGACCTCGGTGATCGAGCATCAGCAGTTGGTGGCCGAACAGGGCAATCACGGCACGATCGTACTCACCGGCGGTGATCAATCGTTCGGCCTCCGCACGCAGGTTAATGTTGGACACGCGAATTTCGGCTGGCAGCAAACTCACCTTCGCCTGAACCTGTTGATCGGGTGCGGCCTTTCGTGACGAGGAGGTGGTCGCCGTGGTGCGAATAGAATCCGGTTCAAACGTTGCAAACACGTAGACAATCGCTGTGACAACAGACACCAGAATCATCAACATCAATCCCCACCCGATTAGATTGCCAATGGTCCATCCGCCCCAGAACGTGCGCGTGACCCGGTTCGTCGAGGTCGGCTGAGACGATTTCGCCTTGGATTGCCAGCGGCTCTGACGATTCAGTGAGTCATCCGTGCGTGATTGGATGGGGACCGGGCGGAGGGACCCCGAAGCGGGATCGTACCAAGGAGTCGGCCCGATCTTTTGAAAAGATTCCTCGATGGGCGAAGCTTCGGTGGCGTCGACGCGGGTGACGATCAGGGGGGTT
>JBGTCJ010000496.1:0-5192 GCA_041748895.1 Pirellulaceae bacterium | reverse complement strand
GGGCTGGTTGTCCCTCTGATCTTTCTTGGGGTCTCCGCGTTCTTGTTGAATGTCGTTTTGGCTCGACGGATCCACCTGCAGCGTGAGGCAATCGCGACACTCAAGGCATTTGGCTACGGTGGCGGTGAGGTGGCATGGCATTATCTCAAGTTTGCGCTCGGGATATCGATCGCCGGTGGCTTGGTTGGGGCCGTGCTCGGGTCGTGGTTGGCCGCGGGACTTTGCGAACTCTACGCACAATTCTATCGGTTCCCCACATTCGTCTTTCGTCCCAGCCCCAAGGTCATGGGACTGGGCATCGTCGTGAGCATCGCCAGCGGCGCGATGGGAGCGTGGTGGGCCGTGGTGAGGGTGATGCGATTGCAACCGGCCGAGGCGATGAGACCTGCGGCACCGCCGCGCTTTCATCGCCGATCGATCGATGCCATCTGGAGAACACTTCGCCTCTCGCCGCCGGTCGTGATGATCCTTCGGCGAATGGGTCGTCGGCCGGGGACCACGGGCCTGTCGATCCTCGGGATCGCGCTCTCGGGGGCCGTGTTGCTGGTCAGCAACTTTGCGGTCGATGCCGTCGAAGAGATGATCGACTTTCAGTTCTCGACTGCGCAACGACAAGATCTTCAAGTGACTTTTGAGCGAGCGTCGGCATCGTCATCCGTTCACGAGATGAGGAATATCGATGGCGTGATCAAGCTAGAGCCGTTTCGGGCGGTCCCGGTCCGCCTGCGGCACGCGGCGCTCGATCGACGCCTGAGCATCCTCGGAATAGGCGGAGCCGAACCATCCGGCCAGGAAAGGGAGTTGTATCGATTGCTCGACAGCAACGGCCGTTCGATTCGATTGCCGCCCAACGGGTTAGTGCTTTCCGACAAACTCGCGCAGCTGCTCCGGGTGATGCCCGGACAAGAAGTAATGGTCGAGGTGCTCGAGGGCAGACGCCAACGTTTGCCTGTCGAGGTGGTCGGTTTAGTAACCGAGTACACCGGTACCAATGCGTACATGGATCGCGATGCGCTGAGCCGACTGTTGCGGGAGGATCGGTGGATCAACGGTGCCTTCTTGAAGGTCGATGACCTGAAGAGGAAGCAGGTTTACGATGCGATCGATCGGATCCCTCGAACGGCAGGCGTGATGATTCGCGAGGCGTCGCTCGATGCGATTCGTGATACGATTCGCGAAAATCAGGCCAAGATGCAGACCTTCAATCTGTTTTTCGCATGCGTGATTGCCCTCGGCGTGGTCTACAACCTGGCGCGAATCACGATGGCAGAGCAGAGGCGGGAGCTGGCGACCCTGCGGGTCATTGGCTTCACACGAACCGAGGTCTCCTTGATGTTTTTGGGCGAGTTGATGCTACTGACTTTGGCGGCCATTCCTATCGGTTGGATGATCGGTACGGGCCTCTGTTACGCGACCGTGAAGGGATTTGAATCCGAGCTTTACCGCATTCCGCTCGTGATCAGTCGTCGCAACCTTTCCATTGCGGCCGCGGTGACCGCGATCGCCTCGCTGGTCAGCGGCCTGATTGTTCGGCGGTCGCTCGATCGACTCGACTTGGTCGAAGTTTTGAAGGACCAGGGTTAGGAATTCATGAAAGCGAAAGTCATCTGGGGACTCGTTGCGTTGGCTTCGTTGGCGGCAATCGCCTACCTGATGACGCCGGATCCCCAAAGGGTCGATCTGGCGATCGTTTCCCGCGGGTCTTTGACGGTCACGACACGCGAGGATGGTTTGACGCGGATCCGCGAACGCTACGAGATCTCGACGCCTTTGACCGGGCGGCTTTCGCGGATCACCCTCAAGGTCGGTGATCCGGTTGTCGCCGATGAGACGATCGTGGCGCGAATGGAACCGACGCTCCCGACGCTACTGGATCCTCGCGCGACCGCGCAAGCCCAGGCTCGTGTTCGTGCCGCTCAGCGGCGGCTGGAAGTCGCCAGATTGAACGTCGACACGACGCGGGTCGAAGCGGACTACGCCGAATCCGAGCGAGCCAGGATTTATCTGCTGATGCAGCGTGGCGCGGCTTCCGATGTCGATTTGAAGCAAGCCGAACTCGAGGCACGCGTACGATCCGACGCTCGGCGAGCGGCGCAGTATTCCGCCGAGATCGCGGAATTCGAATTGGAACTCGAAAAAACGGCGCTCCTGCTAACGGATGTCGACCCCAACACGCGTTTCGAAATGATGGAGTTGGCGATTCGTGCACCCATCGATGGCCGCGTCCTTCGATTGCACCACGAAAATTCGGCCGTCATTGCTGCCGGTACGGTATTGCTCGAGGTCGGTGACCCCCATGACCTGGAATTGGTCGTCGATGTGCTGTCACGCGACGCCGTAAGGATTCGGCCCGGGGCGAGCGTCGTCGTGCGACGCTGGGGAGGTGACTTGCCGCTTCACGGTCGCGTCCGCTACGTCGAACCTTCCGGCTTCACCAAGATTTCCGCGTTGGGAGTCGAAGAGCAGCGAGTCGACGTGGTGATCGATCTGGCGGAACCGCCGGAACATCGAGAGTCGTTGGGCGACGCATTTCGCATCGAAGCCGAAATCACGCTGTGGCATGCCGATGATGTACTCACGGTTCCGACGGCTGCCCTCTTTCGCGATGGCCAAGACTGGTCGACGTTCGTCGTCGATCAGGGCGTGGCCCAGCAACGTGAATTGGAAATCGGGCAGATGAACGAGACCTTGGCCGAGGTTCTCTCCGGGGTTCGCGAGGGCGAATGGGTGATCGAATACCCCAGCGACGAAATCCGCACGGGTGTTCGCGTCGCCAGCCGCTAGGGATTGGCTGGTGCGGTGATTTCGCCGGGGCCGTTGGGCTGGACTGGGGTCAATCACCGCGTGCGTCTTTGCGGTTCTTCGAACGCAGCCGTGAGGCAAGTGGCGGCGTTTGTTTGGACTTTGGGCGCGGGTCCGACGGTCGCTTTAGCGGCGACACGGGTGGCAACGGCCTGCCAGGCTTGGTCGGCGGTGCCGTTTCAGGCGATGTTGCCCTGATCCCCGATTTTTCCAAGCTCGGTTTGGCTGACGAGTCCAACACGGATGTCAGCGGGAAGCCGGGGGGCGTCGTGACGGCTTCATGACCTCGGAAAATGAGTTGGCCAAGGTCGATCCATGCCTGACCCGATGGACACGAAACATCAAGACCTTTGGTCGGCACGTAGGCCTTTCGCTGATCGACGATCCGGACCGGCAGCGATGACCGTTTGGAGAGCGATTCGATGCGTCGGCGATCCCCGTAGTGCAACACCATGAATCGTGGTTCATGCGTGATGGCGGCGATCTGCCAGAGGGCCGCGTCGAGTCGAAGTTCGGCCAACCGAAGCATTCGACGCGCCGCATCGGGAAGGGGGCCAAATCGATCGAGTAGCTCTTCCTCGATTTCGCCGATCTGATCGACATGGTCGATCTTCGCGATGCGGCGGTAGAGATCGATTTTGTGACGCAGATCCGTCACGTAGTCGCCCGGCAGATAGGCTTCGACGGGGAGGTCGATATCCACGTCCGCCGAAAGCTTGGGTGGGAGATTTTGCGCTTTGCGGACCGCGTCCTCCAGTAAGTGACAGTAGAGTTCGTAGCCGATCGCCGCGATGTGGCCACTTTGCTGTGTCCCGAGAAGATTCCCCGCACCACGAATTTCGAGATCTCGCATCGAGATCGCAAATCCGGCACCCATTTGGCTAAATTCCTCGATCGCCCTCAGACGCTTCGATGCCTCGGGCGTGAGGTGCTTGTGGGGTGCCACCATCAAATAACAGTACGCCTGGTGCTTGTACCTACCGACTCGCCCTCGAAGCTGGTGCAGTTCGCTGAGGCCATAACGGTCCGCGTCATCGATGAACATCGTGTTCGCATTGGGTATGTCGAGTCCGCTTTCGATGATCGTGGTCGCGAGCAACAGGTCGAACTTGTGCTCGACGAAGTCGACCATCACTCGCTCGAGCTCGTGTTCGTTCATCTGCCCATGGCCGATGCCAAGTCGAATCTCGGGAACGATCCGCTTGATCTTTTCGGCAATCGCGTGCATGTCGCCGATGCGATTGTGCACGAAAAAGATTTGTCCGCCGCGATTGAGTTCACGAACGATCGCCGAGCGGATCACTTTGTCATCCCAGCGGCCAACGCGAGTTTCGACCGCCATGCGTTCTTCGGGAGGCGTCTCGAGGTTGCTGATGTCTCGAACGCCGACCAGGGCCATGTGCAGCGTTCGAGGGATCGGCGTCGCGGAGAGGGTCATCACGTCGACATTGCGATGCAACGACTTCAGACGTTCCTTCACTTCGACGCCGAACCGCTGCTCCTCATCGATCACCACCAGGCCGAGGTTGTGGAAGTCGACATCCTTGCTGGCCAAGCGATGGGTCCCAATGACGATATCAACTTTACCGCGTTTGAGCTCGCGAACGATCTGATGTTGTTCCGAGACGGAAACGAATCGGCTCAGCTTGGCTATCTCAACGGGGAACTCGGCCATTCGCTGCACGAAGCTGTGGTGGTGTTGTTCGGCCAGCACCGTCGTCGGCACGAGCACCGCGACCTGATACCCGCTGACGACCGCCTTGAATGCCGCCCGCATCGCGACTTCGGTTTTTCCAAATCCGACGTCGCCACAAATCAACCGATCCATCGGTCGTGATCGCTCCATGTCGTCCTTGCAGGCCTCGATCGCGAACACCTGATCACGCGTCGGCGTGTACGGAAAACTGGCGTCGAACTGATGCTGCCAATGATTATCCGCGTCGAACGCGATACCCACTTTGGAAGCCCGAGCGGCCTGCAATTCGAGCAGTTCGCTTGCCATGTCGGTGACCGCGGACTCGGCCGCCTTGCGAACTTTGATCCACCCTTGGCCGCCGACCTTGGCCAACTTGGGTCGGCTGCTGCCACCTCCGACATACCGCTGGACCAATCCGATCCGCGCAGCCGGGACATACACCAATGTCCCGCCGTCGAACTCGATCGTCAGGTGCTCTTGTTCTTGGCCATTCTTTTCGATGTGCCTCAAGCCGCGGTAGAGACCGATGCCGTAAGAAAGGTGGACGACCAAATCGCCGGCTTCGAGCTGCGTCAAGCTGTCGATCGGTTTGCCACGGGCCCGCGTCCTGCCGCGGCGAATCGGGCTGCGATGGAACAACTCCGCCCCCGTCAACACGAGCACGCCGGCCCCCGCGAGACGGAATCCGCCGCTG
>JBGTCJ010000495.1:0-3415 GCA_041748895.1 Pirellulaceae bacterium | reverse complement strand
AATGGCGGTCACCTTATTGATGATGCTCGCGCTTGCCAAAAGCTTTGGTTTCATCGGCGAGCAGGTCCGTGACAGCCGCATTCAAGTTGACTTGAGCAGTGAGCTTCGCGACATCACGACCCGAATCTCCGATGAAACGTCGCGGTGCACCGTCGCGCTAACGCCCAATAATGGTTGGCACGATCAGGGCGGATACTTTTTGTATCACGAAGGGCCTCTTACGGACGCCACAGCGACAATCATGCGAGCCAGTGACGGTGACACCATCGCGCCGGATTCTCGACTTGGCGACATCGATGACTTCTTGGCATTCACGGCCGTTGCCTCGGGCGACAACTGGTTTACCGGAAAGGTTCCCCGTTATCTCCTTGAATTGAAGGAGCAACAGGCCCATGGCACGCTGCCGACGTTTGACGCAACAAGTGCGTTTGATCCCGTCGTGATTCGTTCGCGATTCGCAGAGATCATTTATTTCATCAGTCCCGAGTACGAGCGGGCGTCGCTTGCACCGGGCAACGTGCCTCTTTCAATCGACGTGGATGGCGACACCAACTTCGCCACTGGAGGCGCCGGGAGTGAAAACGGGTACCCCGATCGCTTGAGGATACACCGCCGCGTATTGCTGATTCGTCCTGACCTCAATCAATCGGTGTTGACCGGGGCGACCACGCAGACGATCAACGGCGTCGATTTCACAAACATGCGACGAGGGTCGCTTCCACAAGCGTCGGTCGGTGGTGGACCGGCTTTCCTGCGCGCCGACGCTTGGCCCACGGCGGTTGCGGCACCGGCCGCAGGTGCCACCGTGAATGCTGGCGCAATCGTTGCCGACGCTTGGCTGTACGGGATGGGGGCTGTCCATCATCAATGCGATTTGTCGCTTCGTCGCGTGCTCAACACCGATCCGGCAGCTCCCGCTGCCCACGGCTTGCCTACCCAGAACGTAGCCGCCAATTCGCTCACCGACTTGTCGTTGCCGCACAACCGCTTTGGACATGTACGCGTTCCCGCAGGTGTCGCCGGAATCCCGGCGGGGTTCACGTCGATGCCCCTGCTGGGCTTGGAAAGATCTGCGACTGTTCTCGACGCAGTAACGATCCCTGGTTCCACGAGACTTGCGCCACCCGGTGCCCCCAGTGCAGGTCCCGTCGTCACTCCACGGATACTGTCGGGATTCCTCCGCCATGAGCTTGTGCTCGGCAACGACCTGACGCACATTCCCAATCAAAGCGACGTTTGGGGCGAGGGTAGACTGAGTGAGGATGTTCTGACGAACAACGTGTTGGCGTTTGATATCAGGATTTTTGACCCCGATGCCGTCGCGATTGGCTCGTCGACCGGGTTGTTCGTTGGGCCCAGCGACGCCGGTTATCGCGAGGTCATTCGAGAGATTGTTTTGACTTCTCCCACACCACTGTTGACGTCTCGTGGTCAATACGTCGATCTCGCTTACGGAGTCCTGGCAGGCGGGTCGGTCCGCGGTTGGCAGGAGCGTCCGATTCACCGACTCAGCACCGCCAACGACCCGGTGATTCCAGTTGCCAACCTGAACGCGCAGACCTTCCTGGTCTCGCCGTTCTCAGGTATCGAAATCTTTCCCGGGCCGCCAATTCAGTTTCAGTTGAAGCCATCGCTCTTTCGATCCGGCAAAATATTTGCAAATAACGCCGGGCAGGTCGGATTTTTTCAACCCACGTTCGATACGTACACCAGCCACTACGAACGGGACGGTTTCTGGCAACGAGTTCCTGCCGGATGTGCGGGAACGTGTTGGACGGTCGGCGAGCCGACAGGTGCGTTGTACGATTTGGCGGCCGACGGTCTCGGCACGGCGATCGAGTTTGGGGCCGATTCGGTTGGTGAACGCGAAACGCTTCCACCATTTCAGAGTCGACCCGAGTCGATTCGTGTGACCGTGCGCCTGGAGAATCCGGGCAACAGGCAGCTGAGGCAGTCGTCAGTGATCCTTCGATCGACGCAGTGAAAGATGACTGTCCGCATGCTCTCCCGCTTGTTGATGCCAGCGACTGATACGCGCCATACCAGCCGTAAGCGCAAGCGACCGGACTGTGGGATCGTCTCCTGTCCGCATGCTCGCGCATAGCGGCTCGTATGTCGCCAACGACCCGACCAGCGGTATACCAGCCGGAAGCGCAAGCGACCGGACCGTGGGGATCGGCTCCTGTCCGCATGCTGGCGCATAGCGGCTGGTATATGCAAGCGACCGAACCGTTGGGTATACGAGCCGTAAGCGCAAGCGACCGGACCGTTGGGATCGTCTCCTGTCCGCATGCTCGCGCATGGCGGCTGGTATACGCGACCGACGGACGGCCGTTGCAGCGGTTGAAGGCCAACAGCCTTCAAGACCTATCGATTCCCGAGAATCGTTTCGGGTTTGTCAGAATCCCCGCGGCCGTCATGGGTGGGCTTCCCCCAACGGTCACCTCATCGATGGGCGTGCTCGCACTCTCGGGTCCCCATCCCTTCATCGCCTTGTCAGCGGACGCGAATTTCGATGTCGATGCGACCACGCTGAGGAGCAGAACGGGTGGGCAGGTGGTCGGGGCGGCAAATGATTTCTCGCTCGTCGGTTTCATGCGACCCGAATTCTCGCTCGCCGACCACGTGATTCCGCTCGGTGGTACCCTCGCCGACGCGCTCCCCACCTTTCGAGGAGGAAGCGACATTGTGGCCACCGACGTGCTCTCGTTTGATGTTCAGGTGCTCGACCCCTTGGCACCCGTCGCGGTCGCCGGTGGTCGTGACAACACCATCGGCGCCGTGAACACGCCCGAGGCAGAAGACGATGTGGTGGTGGAGCCGTCCAGTTCGGGTTTCCGAAAGATCCTTGCCAATTTCAACAACACGCTCTACCAGGTTCGCCAACGGGGTGCGTTTGTCGATCACGGTTACGCGATCCTCGCCGGTGGGACCGTCGGCGGCGTCAATGCGACGCGTGTTGGCAACAACACGACGCGCACTTTCCTTCCCAACGGGCCATTGCTGCGAGATCAATTCATCAGCGCGTTTTCGGGCGTTTCAAACATCGCACCCACCGGATTCTCGTTTTCGCAGGACTGGATGCGGAGTGGTCGCGTGGTGATCTTCAACCTGCCTCCGCCAGGCACCTATGCGGGCAGCTTCTATCAGCCAACGATCGATACCTGGACCGACTACTACGACCGCGACGCTTTTCATCAGCGGATCGAGCCGGCGGCCGGTGCGTTGACGATCAATTTCCTTGGCTCGCCGCAGGCGGTGGGTGTCTCGCAGCGAGTCTGGACCGATCAGCCGCCCCCGCGACCTCCCGGAGTCGGTTTTATCGGCGTGAGCGACAACGATCGCGAGTCAAGGCCGCCATCGCCCTCAAGGCCCACGGGAATCAAGATCACGGTCCGCGTGTTCGATGCCAGCG
>JBGTCJ010000494.1:0-27233 GCA_041748895.1 Pirellulaceae bacterium | reverse complement strand
GCGCAAGCGACCGGACCGATGGGCGACGACGGGAACCGACAGTCCGCATGCTCGCGTATAGCGGCTAGTATGTCGCAAGCGAACGGAAAGACAAACCGTACTAGCCGTAAGCGAAAGCGACCGGACCGATGGGCGACGACGGGAACCGACAGTCCGCATGCTCGCGCATGGCGGCTAGTATGTCGCAAGCGAACGGAAAGACAAACCATACCAGCCGTAAGCGCAAGCGACCGGACCGATGGATACCGACAGTCCGCATGCTCGCGCATAGCGGCTCGTATACCAAAGCGCCCGGACCCCGAGCACCGACAGTCCGCATGCTCGCGCATTGCGGCTCGTATCTGGCGGCTCGTTTGGCGGCGGTTGGCATGAGCGGCGAACGTCATCCGCGTCGCTAAGGAATTCTTGCGCGGTCAAACGTTTGCAACCGCTCGGCAATGCCGGGAATTAGGCGAGCAGCGTTTCGGTGGTAGATTTTTTCCAGCACGTCCTTGGGCAATTCAACGCCATCGATTCGCCATAGCCCCTGTGGCGGCGGCGTTTTCTCGCTGTAATCGAAGTGCTCGTCGCGAGTTTCGAGGAACCGCCAATAGGCGTGGAGGCGTGCCTCAGGCCATGGCCCGTCTGTGCCGAAAAGCACGCGATCGGCGTACCGAATGAGGAATGTGCGGGCCGTATGGGGTTGCCGGCCGAGCTCGCTGATCCGCGATGCCGGGTCGACATAAAGGTTTGGGTGGGAATCGAGCCAACGACCGAGTGTCGCCAAATCTTCCTCGCTGCTGGCCAGATGAGCGGCGATGAAGTTCGTGTCGGGATGACGCGCAATCACGCGGTTTCGGGCGGCGAGCAAGTCCTTCCTCGCGGGAAATCGCTCGCCGTGAAAGCTCCAGTCGGGATGGCGACTGAGCTCTTCCCAGCGTTCATTGGTCTCATCGATCGGATCAAAAAACGCGGCCGGATCGGCGGTATGGATCAAGACGGGCAACCCGAGTTCGCCACAAACCTTCCAGATCGGATCCCAACGAGGATCGTCAATCGCGATCAACGTACCGTCGGGATTTTGGTAGCCAAGTCCGAGTTGTTTGAAAACCTTTAGTCCCGAAATGCCCCGCGCGGCGGCTTCGCGGAGTGCGAACACCTGGCGCCGCGCGAAATCGCTGCGGTGACAATCCCAACTCGACGGATCATCGCTCGCACCATCACCGCGCCAATCGAGATTGGCAAAAACGACGAACCGGTCCCGGTATTTGTGCCAGAGAAAGTCGATGTGGCGGTCCAGTGCATCGCCGAGCCCGCCGTCGAGCGAAACGCAGACGGCAATACGATTGCGATTCATGACCGCCACGAAATCGTCGAGCGCTTGCTCGCTGTGCCTAAGCTTGTGGAGAAAATGGGTGTGCACGTCGACCACGGGCAAGGATGCGGTGGTGATTTGCGTCCGCGGAAGGACCAATTGGCTGCGCGGCCGAAACAATCGGACCGACAACTCTCGGCCGCCGCGTCCATCAAGGGGAGGCTGGTCGTCCACAAGGTGCGCTCCACTGGTGGCCGGTGGGGGAACTTGACCACTGATCCGGATGCTCTGGGCGAGGCAGATCGTCAGCGATAAAGTTAAAATACCGAGGCGTCGAATCGCGTAAACGTTAGCGTTTGAATGGGGCATGGTTGTTTGGATCAGAATGAGCCGGTAGCGGGCGATCAAACTCAGCAACAGAGCCTTGGCGAGCAGTTATCAGCTGAGCGACTCAGTCTACAGTCGACTGTCCCCCCAGCGATTCTGCCCGGCTATCGGCTGGAGCGTTTTCTGGGGGCCGGAACGTTCGGCCAGGTGTGGTACGGACACAGTTTGAACACTGGGCGGCCAGTTGCCATCAAGTTTTACCTTCATCGCGGCGGAGTGAATTGGTCGTTGCTCGCCCGGGAGGTCAAGAACCTCGTTCAGTTGTCGGCCGACCGTTCGATTGTGCAAGTGCTCGATGTCGGTTGGGACAGTGAACCACCGTATTACGTAATGGAATACCTGTCCAACGGGTCGCTCGAGGATCTGCTACGGCGTCGCGGACGGTTGCCCGTGCCGCAGGCGGTTGAGATGTTCCGCAGGATTTGTTTGGGACTCAATCACTGCCACGGGAAAGGGGTGTTGCACTGTGACTTGAAGCCAGCGAACGTGCTTCTGGACGACGACCAGAACCCGCGACTCGCTGATTTTGGTCAGAGCCGGATGTCGCACGACCAGACGCCGTCGCTCGGTACGCTTTTTTACATGGCACCTGAGCAAGCGAATTTGGAAGCGATTCCCGACGCTCGCTGGGACGTTTATGCGCTCGGCGTGATTCTCTACCGAATGCTCACCGGCAAGGTTCCGCATCGCGACGAACCGCTCGTGCGGCAGATCGACACCGCCGGTTCGCTACCCAGGCGGTTGCAACACTATCGCGAAGCGATCATCAAGGATGGCGCGCCAACGTCGCACCGGACGCGTCGAGGCGTCGATCGATCGCTGGGCCTGATCGTCGATCGATGCTTGGCTCCCGACGCAAACCAACGGTTCGCGAACGTTCAGCAGGTTTTGGCTTCGCTCGATCGGCGTGACGAGATCAAAGCCCGTCGTCCGTTGATGCTGCTGGGCATCGTCGGTCCGCTTTTGTTGTTGTTAGCGACATTTGTGTTCGCCGCGCGAAGCGTCTCGGGAGCGAGCCGAAATGTCACCGAGGCATTGCGGACCGAGGCGCGAGGCAGCAATGCACTGGCCGCGAGGTTCGCTGCCCGAACGCTCGAAAATGAATTGCAACGGTACTTTCAAGCCGTCGATCGCGAGACGCTCCATGGCGAAACACGGCGCGAGTTGGCGAACGTGATTCGCTCGCCCGAACTCTCGTCGCTGCGCATCGAATTGGCCACGAGGAGGCCAGGGGAAGAAGGTCGCCTGCGGTTTCTGCGACACCCAGATCGGGTCGCCTTCGATCGGTTGCTCCAAGAGCGGTTGGCGCGATATGCCAAATCGGCGAGCAATGCCCGTCCGGCCATAGCGACGATGTTCATTACCGACGCACTGGGTACGATTGTTGCGATTGCGTACGACGAATCGGTCAGCGACGAGCAGAACAGTCTCGGCAGGAATTTCGCCTACCGAACCTATTTTCATGGTGGTCAGCACGAGTTGCCCCGGAGCACGGCGGTCGATTCGATTCGGCCGCTGATTCGTCCCCATCTCTCGTCGGCGTTTCAAAGCACCGCGACCAACCAGTGGAAGGTGGCATTCAGCGCGCCGATCTTTCTCGATGCCGCCGATGGCGTCGGGCCGCCTGAGGTTGCGGGTGTTTTTGTCGCTACGACCAATCTCGGCGACTTCGAACTGATGCGTGCGGCGGACAATGGCGGGCAACTGGCCGTCGTCATCGATGCTCGCGAGGGAGAGCTGAGAGGGACCGTACTGCAGCATCCGCTGATGGATCTGCAACAAGCGGATTCGACGGTGGAGCTCAACCGACGTTACCAGGTTGACTCCGAGGTGCTCGACCGGCTGATTGCCGGGCAAGACGTCGATTACGACGACCCGCTGGCCACCGCGCCCGATGGCGGCGAGGCCTACTCGGGTGGATGGCTGGCAGCCGTGGCACCTGTCGCGCTTCCGGAATCGGTTCGCGATGATGGCACCGAGACCTTGCCAAAACCCGGAACGACTGACCTGTTGGTATTGGTACAGTATCGGCTCTCGAAGGTTTTCGAGCCAGTCGGCGAGATGAAGCGGCAACTGTTGGTTGAAGGGACACTGGCAGGGCTAACGATCGTCTTGATCATTTTTTTGATGTGGTACTATGTCAATCGCATTTCCGATCAACCGGTCACCGATGACGGACCAGCTGATGTGGCTTCACCCGGGCACGCGGTGACCGAAGATCACTCAAAGTGATCGGATTACCAGCCGTAAGCGCAAGCGACCGGACCCAGATCGTCGACGGTCCGCATGCTCGCGCATGGCGGCTGGTATCTGGCTGATATGGCGACAGTGATCCGACCGTCCTGCAATACCAGCCGTAAGCGCAAGCGACCGGACCCAGATCGTCGACTGTCCGCATGCTCGCGCATGGCGGCTCGTATCTGGCTGATATGGCGACAGTGATCCGACCGTTCCGCAGTACCAGCCGTAAGCGCCAGCGACCGGACCCAGATCGTCGGCCGTCCGCATGCTCGCGCATAGCGGCTCGTATCTGGCTGATATGCCGAAAGTGATCCGACCGTCCTGCAATACCAGCCGTAAGCGCAAGCGACCGGACCCAGATCGTCGGCCGTCCGCATGCTCGCGCATAGCGGCTCGTATCTGGCTGATATGGCGACAGCGATCCGACCGTCCTGCAATACCAGCCGTAAGCGCAAGCGACCGGACCCCGAGCGTCGACAGTCCGCATGCTCGCGCATAGCGGCTCGTATGTGGCTGATATGGCGACAGCGATCCGACCGTTCCGCAATACCAGCCGTAAGCGCGAGCGACCGGACCCAGATCGTCGACAGTCCGCATGCTCGCGCATAGCGGCTCGTATGTGGCGGCAAATTCACCATCGTGGCTTGAATCGTTTTTGGATGTGCTCAACGATTCCCGTGCGGCTCATTTCGGGCGATAGATCTTGGGTTCGCTCAATGTCTTCGATCTCCGATGCCAGCTCATTGTCCTTGATGATGTCACGAAACCACGCCGAATAATCGTGGCGGCGGAGATGGTGCAACCACGTCTCGTCGTCGACACCTTCGGCCAGTTTGATGAACTCTTTCAAATTCGCGGATGACAGCGACAGTTGATTGTTTTTACCGCGAAAGACGAACTGAAAAGGCTCGTCCATTTGACCTTCGTAGTAGCTGTGTTGGTGCCGCTGGCCGTCGGCTCGCGGAGTCAAACGGCTGAACCAAGTCGGTCGGTCGTCGCCGCGTCGCCAAGCCAGAGCTCGGTGTTCACGAAAGTCTTCGGGTGGCTGAAATTCGGGTAGCGTTTCCCCGATGAGTTCGGCGCACTGCTCGATCGCGTCTTGCGGTTGTTCGGCAATTGAGATGATCCAGTCGATGTGCTCAAGAATGGCTGGTGAGAGTTGATCGTGGTATGCCGTGATCAGGATCATTCCAGACAATTCTTCATCACTCCACATTTCCGCCGGTTGCCAGTCCCGCGGCGCAACGTAGTGAGCTTCATCAACGATAATCCAGTGCGGACGACCCGTGCGACTTCGCAGCTCAGCGAGTGCGCGGAACAGCTTGTTGAAATATTCCGGCCGATCCTGCTTTTCAATGCTGAAGAAGCTGACGATGCAGTGGTCGTCTGGCTGCTCCAACACGCCGACGACCTCTTCGATTTCTGGAGCGCGGTTAGCAGTGCCAAGCGTGATCGAGCCATCGAATCCTTGATAATCGCCTTCGGGGTCAATCACACAGCACTGTTCACCACGCTGAGTGAGCGATTCCATCACGCTGAGTGTCAGCTTGCTTTTTCCGCCACCCGGCCCTCCGGTAACAAGGACACTTTCGCCGTAGGCGGGAATCGAAAACGGTCGGCCGTCGAGCAAGCTTCCAAATACCAGTCGTCGATCAGGATGTTCACGAAGCTCGACGAGATCGCCTTCGAGCATCATTTGGATCAGTTCTTCGACGCCCTTTCCGCGAGCCTGTTTCAAGACGATATCCGCCATTTCCTTGACGGTTGGCAAGGCGTTGTCGACCGCAGCGGCCACACCGCAAAGTCGCAGCATTGCCTCGTCATTTTCCGCATCTCCGACGGCAACCACGTTGTGTGGCGAGTAGCCGAGTTGTTGCAACGCCACTGTCAGTCCAGACGCTTTGTTGACGCCGCTGGGTAGCAGCATCACTGCGTCCTTGTTGAACACGATCTGCAAGTCGATCGCGTGTTCTCGAATCACCTCCAGCGAGATCGTTTCGTAGGGGTGCCATGTGGCAACGATGCAGCGCCCGATTTCCAGTCGATCGACGCCGCGCTCGCGAAGGGTCTCAGCAAACTCGGGCGGCGGCGGCTCGGCCAGCAACGTCTCCTCTCCCGTTTTGGGGTCGAAAATCAGGGCACCATTTTCGGCCACGATGCGGTTGAACAGCGACACCTCCGGGAATAGATCGAGTACCGGTTCCAACCGTCGCCCAGTGACGAGGATCAGTTTTCGACCCGAATCACGCAAACGCCGCAGCGAGTCGACCGTTTCCGCATCCACCTGACCTTCCCTCGCCAACGTGCCGTCGTAGTCGGCTGCCAAAACGTGGTATCGCATATCCTGAAGTCTCGTCCTTGCCTTGGGAAAATTCACTCGTTCGTGTCGAGATCGCCGGCCCAACGAAAATCGTTTGGCCTTATCTCGGCGAAGCATTCCGCGTGCCAAGGATCAGCCGAGGGAACGGCGTTTGCTCCGAGTCACTTTGGCAGGGTCCCGCAAGCCCCAGATGCCGAGGTTGTCTCGGGGGGCCGCGAGAATTTTCCGATCGAAGAACTGATATCGCCACCCGACCACACCCTGCTTCGAGATGGCGATGGCCGGCTCCCCGCCCGGCGGAACAACCCTACCTCTTTTCCTGCAAAGATCCGTGAACACACTCGCAAAAATCGCACTGGCCGCCGCTGCCACTGGTGCGGGAATTGAAGTCACGCGCGCCGTCGTTCGTCGGAAAAGAGATTTTGATTGGCGAAGTAAGCGAGTCATCATCACTGGAGGGTCACGTGGCCTTGGCTTGGTCATCGCTCGGCAATTGGCTGATCAAGGTGCGCGAATCGCGATCACAGCGCGTAGCGGACACGATCTCGAGGTCGCGGCGATCGAGCTCCGCAACCGTGGAGCCGAAGTGATCGCTCACCCCTGCGACGTACGCGACCGAGATCAAGTCGTTGACCTCATCGACTGCGTGACAAAGCAGTTCGACGGAATTGACGTCCTCCTGAACGTCGCTGGCATCATCACCGTTGGCCCGCTCGATGCGATGACGATGGATGACTTTCACGACTCCATGCAAACCAATTGCTGGGGAGCGCTGCACACTTCACTCGAGGTTCTGCCCCACATGCGGGCGGCCGGATGGGGACGAATCGTCAACGTCGCGTCGATCGGCGGCAAGCGAGCCGTGCCCCACATGCTGCCCTATGCCGCCAGCAAGTTCGCTCTGGTTGGACTGTCCAACGGTCTGCGAGCTGAACTGAAACATGAGAACATCTTCGTTACGACCGCCTGTCCCGGTCTGATGAGGACAGGGAGTCCGCGCCGTGCGACCTTCAAAGGCCAACATCGCGCTGAATATGCGTGGTTCAGCATCGGTGATTCACTGCCAATCGTGTCCATGGACGCGGAAAGTGCTGCGACCCAAATTCTGACCGCATGCCGTTACGGACGAGGCGACGTTTTTATCCATAGCCCCCTGAACCTGACGATCGCGTTGCAAAGTCTGTTCCCCGATTTGACGCAAGAAATTCTCGCGCTGGCCAAGACGGTGCTTCCAAAAATGGGCGGCATCGGGCGCGCGTCCGCCAAAGGTCACGAAAGCGAATCCGTGTGGTCACCGTCGGTGCTCACCACCCTGACGCAACGAGCCGCAGCAGCAAACAACCAGTATTGATGGGTTAGTCAAAACAAAGAAGTGCCGATTCAGCTCCGCGCCAACGACGACCGAGTGAAACTGACAATAGCGAGGCCCAGCCTTTCGCTTCGTTAACTTAGGATCCTTGAACCTCATTCGATGAACTTGCCACGACGGACACAGATGGCAAGCAAAAGAATCGCGCCCACGATCGAGCCGATCCATCCGCTCGACTGGATGAGTTGGCCACCCTGCAGGAGAAACCCAAGGGCGCCACCCACGAACGATCCAGAGACTCCCAACAGTATGGTGCGCGCGCATCCCATCGGCTGTGCGCCGGGAACGATCCCGCGAGCAACCAAACCGACAAGGAGCCCAAAGAAAATCCAGCCAAGAATGAAAAACATAATCGCCTACGTTGGCCCCAGCCGATTCTCGCGGCTACAGCGACAGGGTATCGACATGGACACGATGGTAAAGAAAGGAAGCAAGTGACGCACGGCCATCACGGCTCGCGATCATCGTGATCCAAAAAGAAAGGGGACTGAGAGACATCATGACTAGGGCGGATCCACCGCGGTAAGAGTGACGGTCAATCCGCCCGCTTGAGCTGCCTACGAAAGAAGTCGCGGACCATCTCAGAGACCACCGGCTCACTGAACGCCGGTCCCCCGTGCCCGGCGCCACGGATCGTGTGGAAAATTACAGGAACACCCACGTTTTCAAGAGCGCGGGAGAGAAGCTCGCTTTGGTTGAGCGGAACGGTGCCGTCATGATCTCCGTGCACGATCAAGAATGGCGGATCGTCTTCGCTGACGTAAGTAATGGGATTCACTCGTCGGACTTTCTCGGGATTCTCCAACACGGCACCACCGATTAACCTTGCTTCGGGCGACTCGGCTTGAGCATGACGCTCATAGCGGGGTGTAGTGACAAAGACATTGAAGTCGGTGGGGCCATAGAAATCGCAAACGGCCTGAACGCCACTTGACTCGTCCAAATTCTGTCCCACGTCAAACTCCTTGACGTCACCACTCGTTCCGACAAGTGCGGCCAGGTGCCCACCAGCGGAACTGCCCCAAACGCCAAATCGATCCGTATCAAGGTTGAACTCATCGGCATGAGCTCTGAGCCAGCGAATTGCGGCTTTGCAGTCCTCGATCTGAGCGGGAAACCTAGCTTGATCACTCAGACGATAACCGATACTCGCCACTGCATAACCCTCAATCGCATAACCTGCCCGAAGAGGCGGGCAACCATCCTTGCTCCCGCCTTGCCAACCGCCGCCGTGAATCCAAATGATTACCGGAAGGCGCTCGGAAGATGTTGGCAGGTGAAGGTCAAGTCGCTGACGATTGTCGCCATTCTTGACATAAGCCAAATCAAAGTGAGACACCACGCCTTCGACCAAACGCGAGGCACCTGGAGCACGTTGCGGTTGGCGGGGTTGAATCTGTGCTTGGCAAGTCGCTGTCGCCATGGTAGCCACCGCGACGAGCCAGCCCACGCGGGAGTTCGATGGAGAGCTTAATTTCATGCATGCCTCATCAAATTCAGGCTGTTTCGAGTGATTTCAATTTAACCTGGCAATTCATCTCGTGTATCGTATCTGTCGCCAAGTCGTCGATGAGACGTTACGGCGCTGGCGTTAACTCAAAGACGAGTTTTCCGCCGGACATGATTTCGTCGTAGGTGACAAATGGGGATTCAAGTATCCTTCCGTTTAGCGTGACCTGCTGCACATGGCTGTGGTTGGGCGAATGGCCACGGGCGATGATTTCAAGTGGCCTCTCTTTCAGATTGATCCGGGCGTATTTGAATCTGGGTATACCCAGATCGTAGCGACCCGAAGCGGGATGGACGGGATAGAACCCCAAACAGTTCAGGATGTACCAAGCGCTCATCTGGCCATAGTCGTCGTTACCGCAATGGCCGTCCGGCGTCGCGTTGTACATTGTGTCAAGTGTCTCTCGTATCAACTCCTGAGTTCGTTGGGGCCGGCCCAAGTAGTTGTACAAAAAGATCACATGGTGGCTTGGCTCATTCCCATGAGCGTACTGACCGATCATTCCGGAGACGTCTTTCGTATTGCCTTTGCCATAGATCGTTGGCGGCAAGCGAAAAAGTGTATCCAGCTTTCGCGACGCCCCGTCTGGGCCGCCGAGCAATTCGATTAGCCTCGGCACATCCTGCTGGACGCTCCATAGGTACTGCCATGCGTTGCCCTCCGTGTAATCGCCGGAACTGGTCCCGGCATGAAACACCTCCATCGGATCGAATGGCTCGCGCCACGTCTGATCGCTATTCCTGCCTCGAAAGAAGCCGGTGTCGCGGTCGAATAGCTTTTCAAAACCTTGTGATCGCTTGATGAAAAAGTTACGATCGACGGATCGCCCCAACGCCTGTGCCACCTGTGCGGCGCACCAATCGTCATAAGCCGCTTCAAGGCTTCGTGAGACCGGCTCGATAGGCACCAAATCCGAGGGGAAGAATCCGTACTGATCGTAGATTGTCCAATCGTACTTGTACCAATGGTTTCTGGTCAGTGTGTCCTTGATTGCTTCAAAAGCGTGGTCACGATCAATTCCTGGTAACCGTTTGAGAATCGCTTCAGCGACAACAGCAACGCCGTGATTGCCGATCATCGACTTGCTGTCCCGACCCCAGAACCCCCAAACGGGCAAGTACCCGGCCTCGCTGTGATGTCGCAGCATCGAGTTGACAAATTCAACATTTTTTGCTGGGTCGAGTATGCAGTACAAAGGGTGAGCGGCGCGATAGGTATCCCAGAGCGCGAGAGTGCTGTAATGATGTCCGCTCGGAGATTGATGAATTTTTCCATCAGCCCCGCGATACCATCCCTCGGCGTCTGCGATGTCATTGGGTTGAATGAATAGCCGGTACAACGAAGAGTAAAAAGCAACTTTGTCCTCCGGCGTTGCTTCAATGCAAATTTTGTTTAAGTAGACATTCCACGCATCGATGGCTTCGTCGTGAAGCTGATCGAAGCTCTTGCCAGCGCTCTCCGCCGCAAGGTTATTCCACGCACTCTGCTGGCTCACCGTAGAAACCGCGACACGCACCGCGATCGTCTCCGGTTGACCCGCACCGAAATCGAAGACGAGCTTCTTGCGGCTGGGTTCGTCGTGAAACCGCGAGTCCTTAAAAGGTTGGTCAAACTCGATGGCGAAAAAGACCAACCTCTCTGCTCGACCTTTGGAGCGGTACTGACCGCTGACCCTTCGATCACTCTCGACAGCAAAGGAGGCATCGTAGGTTCGACCCCGTGCCGCGGTTCCCCAGGACCAGAGGATGCGATCGATTGAAACCAAGACATTTCGATTGCCGCTCGCCAAGAATGAATAGCGATGCATCCCGGTGCGAGGCGTCGCGGTTAACTCGACCCGAATTTGGTCATCCGCAAGAAAGGTCGAATAAAAACCCGGTGTTGCAACTTCCTCCGCCTTCCGTACCATCGCCTTTTCCGTTTCGAGGAAGGCGGGATCGCTAAATGGAATGATGAGAATGTCGCCGAGGTCCGCGCCGCCGCCACCGCTCAGATGAGTGTGCGAGAATCCATGGACGAAGGCGTCACCGTGTTGGTATCCCGAACAGTAGTCCCACGATCCGATCCCGGTATCGGGACTCAACTGAATCAGCCCAAGTGGATAAGTGGCTCCCGGAAAGGTATGGCCTGTCCCACCGGATCCGATGAATGGGTCCACAAACTGCGTGAGATCGCCATGGCAAGGTTCGCCGCGCGCAAGCTCGCGTGCGAGGTCAAACGACACCAGCCACCAGGCGACAAGAAAAACTGCTACACAACGGCGGGTAATCGAGCTGAGCGGAACGATTTGCAAAGCGTGCAAATGGCGTTTCCAGGACTCATCGGGTGAGTGAATCGATGCAATAGTCATTGGCTTAACCAAGGCATCATCGATGGTTTTCCTTTTTCATTGCGGTCGAAACCGAGGGACGAAGGATGGGCCGCATCATGAAATTGCTTTACTTCAAATTGACTCGATATTCGTCGCAACGGGATCGGAGTGCTGACAAGACCTGGTCATACGCGGGATTGGAAGCGAGACTGCAATCCTCATGCGGATCCGCAAGCAGATCGAATAGTTCTTCAATTGGAGGGCTGGAATCGGTGTAGCGGATATATTTCCACTGATGCGTACGAACCCCTTCGATCTTTGGGATCGGACTGCGATCAGGCTCCGGACAGTAAACGTGCTCGTAGTACCAGTCCTGACGTGACATGGCATTCGCACTGGCCAGCATTGGCGTCAAACTTTCGCCTTGCATGGCACCGGGAATCGAGACACCGGCCAAAGTAAGGATGGTGGGCGCGACGTCAATACTCAAAACCATTTGCGATCTTCTGCCTCGCATTTCTGCGGGAAGGCGAGGGTCTTTGATGATCAATGGGATCCGAATCGACTCCTCGTACATCACCCACTTTCCACTCAGAGAGTGGGCGCCATCCATCAAGCCATGGTCCGACATAAAAATGACGACGGTGTTCTGATCACGGCCTTTCGCCGCGAGCGCCTGCAGGATCTGGCCTACCGCAAAGTCCGCTCTGCTAAGGTAGGCATATCGCTCGCGCATTGAGTTCCGGAAGGCATCCGGATCGTCTATCCATTTTGGGCTGGCGTTTAGGCTCGAGCGTACCGGTTCGGGCAACGCGTCGAAGGCATCACGCGTCATGTTCTTCGGCAAGGGAATTTCGGCATCGGTGTAGGGCCTTGGGAATTCAGGATCGAAATAATTCAGCGGACCATGCGGCTCCTTGAAGGCCATCACCAAACAGAACGGTTGATCGGCAGGGCTTTCCTCGAGGAAGCCAATCGCTTTGTCGGTCATCACGGTCGTCAGATATTGGTTCTCCCCATTCTCCATTTGCTTGAAGGCGATGCTTTGGGGAAACCCGTACCACAGGTCGAAGAGTTCCGCGGGTAATGCCCTGCCCTGATCGACCTCGGGGGAACCGATGGCGAACTTGCCGAGAAAGGCCGTACGGTAGCCGGATTCACGCAGCAAAGCGGGGAAGGTATTCTGCAGTTGCGAAACATCAAGAGGCTGGCGAAAGTCTTCGATGCCATGTCGCCGCATGTGCTGACCCGTGAAAATGCTGGCCCTGCTTGAACAACAGATGGCGGTCGTCACAAAGGCATTTTCGAAAAGGACACCTTCGGCCGCCAGTTGATCAATCGCCGGTGTCTTGAGCACCTGGTTGCCCGTGCATCCCAAACTGGAATAGGCCTGGTCGTCTGTCAGAAAGAGAACGATGTTCGGCCTGGTATCCGCGCGTGCCACGTCAAATGCCAAGCAGACCAGTGCCAACAGCCAGAGGGGTTGAATTGTCTTAACCAGGCAAGGCCAGCCCCGGGATGGCAACGGCATTCGATTCATGGTCACTCCGATCGCTGAGCGAGAGGCGCGGCTGCCGAGCCAGGAGAATAGTCTGCTCGAAATATTTCGCTCGCGACGGGTGAGTGTACCTGATCCGCATTCGACTTTGAATCGCGCCGCCGATTCGAAAACGAGCGATGAGGGGTCGAATCGCTCTCGGGCAGGAAGACAAATTTCTTGCTGGTCGCTAAACTCTTCACCTGTTGACGATTTGGGTGCATTTCGACGCCCCCAGATACCGGGTAATCGTTTCCCGCACCTTCCACTGAGATTCCGACCGTGAGTGTTGATCCCTTCGGCGCGCGTGACACCTTCGACACCGGCAATGGACCTGCCGTGATCTATCGCATCAGCTCGTTGGAGGACAGCGGTATTGGGGCTGTCAGCCGCCTTCCCTACTCGATCCGGATTCTGCTTGAGGCGGTTTTGCGGAATTGCGACGACTTCGCCGTCACTCAGCAGGATGTCCGCAACCTGGCCGCGTGGGATGCCGCGGCTCCCGAACCGCAGGAAATTCCGTTCAAGCCGTCCCGTGTTGTGCTGCAGGACTTCACTGGCGTTCCCGCGGTGGTCGACCTGGCCGCGATGAGATCGGCGATGCAGCGGTTGGGCGGAGATCCGGAGAAAATCAACCCACTGATTCCCGTCGACCTAGTCGTCGATCACTCGGTTCAAGTCGATTTCTTTGGCACCGGCAGCTCGCTTGCCCAGAATGTCGCGATCGAGTACGAGCGGAACCGTGAGCGGTACGAGTTCCTTCGCTGGGGTCAACAGGCCTTCAAAAACTTCCGCGTCGTACCTCCCAATGTTGGCATTGTTCACCAAGTGAACCTGGAATACTTGGCGAGCGTCGTCTCGTTGCGACGTGACGGCACCTCGATGGTCGCGATGCCCGATTCATTGGTTGGCACCGACAGCCACACAACGATGATCAACGGACTGGGTGTGCTCGGATGGGGCGTGGGTGGGATCGAGGCCGAAGCGAATATGCTCGGCCAGCCGCTTTACATGTTGATGCCCGAGGTAATCGGTTTTGAGTTGGTTGGCCGACTGCCCCCGGGCGCGACCGCCACCGACATGGTGCTTCGCGTGACCGAATTGTTGCGGAATGAGGGCGTGGTAAACAAGTTCGTAGAATTTTTCGGCGAGGGAATGTCGAGCATGGGACTCGAGAACCGTGCGACGATCGCCAACATGGCACCCGAGTACGGAGCGACGATGGGTTTCTTCCCGGTCGACGATGTCACGTTGGGTTATCTCCGCGCGACCGGACGGGATGAAAAGCAAGTTCAGTTGGTCGAACGTTATTGCAAGGAACAGGGACTGTTTCGCAGCGACGCGGCGGACATTCGTTACACCAAGACGCTGTCGCTCGACCTCTCCACGATCGAACCCAGTCTGGCGGGCCCCAAACGACCGCAGGATCGTGTCTCGCTCGCCGCAATGAAGTCGACGTTCAATGCGGCGCTGACGGCACCGGTCGGAAAGTCCGGGTTTGGTCTAACGCCCGACCAACTCGCTTCTACCGCGACGGTAAAGGATAATGGTGATGCGACCCACATCGGTCACGGAGCGGTCGTGATCGCCGCGATCACCAGTTGCACCAACACGAGCAACCCGTCGGTCATGGTGGGCGCGGGGCTACTCGCCAAGAAGGCGGTTCAACGTGGCCTGAAAGTCCCCAAGTACGTCAAAACGAGTCTCGCGCCCGGATCGCGCGTGGTCACCGATTATCTCGATCGTGCGGGGTTGACCGAACCGTTGGCGGAACTCGGGTTTCACACGGTCGGCTACGGCTGCACGACTTGCATCGGCAACAGTGGGCCTCTACCGATGTCGGTTGCCAACGCGATCACCCAGGGAGACCTGGTCGCTTCAGCGGTGCTCAGCGGCAATCGAAACTTCGAAGGTCGCGTCAACCCGTTGACACGAGCCAATTACTTGGCGAGCCCACCGTTGGTGGTTGCCTACGCGCTGGCCGGAACCACCGATATCGACCTCGTCAACGACCCAATCGGTGTCAGCCCGCAGGGAGGTAACGTATTCCTGCATGACATCTGGCCCACGGCCGAAGAGATCCGTGAGGTCATTTCCGGAGCGATTGTGCCGCAGATGTTCATTGACCAGTACGAGGTGGGCATCCAGGGCGACGATCTTTGGAACTCGATCCCCATCGAGGGAGGAGCGATTTACCAGTGGAACGCCTCGAGCACCTACATCCAACATCCGCCATTCCTCGATTTTCTCGGTGGCGACGTCGAGGCCTCGATCAAGCCGATTCTTGGTGCCCGCGTGCTCGCGCTTCTGGGCGATTCGGTCACAACGGATCACATCTCACCCGCGGGTGCGATCGGCGGGGATAGCCCCGCGGGCAAGTACCTACTCGCCCAGGGCGTTGAGAAACGCGACTTCAACAGCTACGGCAGTCGCCGCGGCAACGACCGAATCATGGTCCGAGGTACGTTTGCAAATATCCGCATTCGCAACCAGGTCGCTCCGGGCACGGAAGGGGGCTGGACGCGGCACCTTCCCGATGGGGAGCCGATGAGCATCTACGATGCCGCGATGAAGTACATCAACGAGCAAGTGCCGTTGGTCGTCATCGCCGGGGCCGAGTACGGCACGGGAAGCAGCCGCGATTGGGCTGCCAAGGGGACGATGCTGTTGGGCGTTCGCGCCGTGATTGCGACTAGCTACGAGCGGATTCATCGCAGCAACCTAGTCGGGATGGGGGTGCTACCGTTGCAGTTCGCCGATGGCGCGACATGGCAATCGCTCGGACTGACCGGTGAAGAGACGATCGATATCGCCGGATTGAGTGACCGGCTCGAGCCGCGTAGTTCTCTCGCCGTGACGGCGACCAGCCCCGACGGGACGGTCAAGACATTCGAGTGCTTGGTGCGAATCGACACCCCCGTGGAAATGCAGTACTACCGAAACGGCGGTATTTTGCCGACGGTCTTGAGGAACATGCTCTGAGCCATCTATTCCTGTGGACGGCGACGTTCGTGGCGAATAGGGGGTCATGGCCGGCAAACGGTGTCTGCCTAGGATCGGCTGACTTGATAGCCTTCGCGACTTTCACGCGATAGAAAGGAACTTGCTTGAGGATCGCCGATAATCAATCGGTGGACAGGATCCCATTGAAGTTCTCGCCCCAAACGCATGGCGATGTTCGAAAGGTGACAGATTTCGAGCATTCGATTGTGCGACCAGACATCCGAGATCGGCTGTTTTCGGGACTTCATCGCTTCGAAGAAGTTCATGGTGTGGTTCTCACTCACCGAACCGCCGTAGACCTCCTCCAGAGCCCCATCGGGCAATGGATTGTGCGCGAGGTCTTCCACCGGCTTACCCGAAATTCGACCACGGCCCACAAAAAATCGGCCGGCGGTGCCCTCGAAGAGAATACCGCTGTCGCCTTCGCTTGTGATGATCAACTCGACATCGTCGGGCATGTCCACTCGGATTCGAAAGCTCGTGGCGGCGTTGTAGCGATCATTCACCACGGGAAATCCGTTCTCGTGCTCGACCGCCAAAGTGTGTTTGAGCGGGGCGACTTTACTCGGGCCGCTTCCTTCAGCGGCGATCGCCCAGCAGGCAATGTCCACATGGTGGGAGCCCCAATTCGTGAGATTACCGCCCGCGAGGTCGTGCCAGTAGCGGAAGGAGTGGTGCGCGTTGCTAAAGTAGGGAACGCCACCACCGTAGCCTTCACGAATTTTCGGTAGCGCTCGATACGGAAACTCAGGCGCCGGGCCTAGCCAGAAGTCCCAGTCGAGGCCTTTCGGAACGGGCGCGACCGGAATGACGGGTGACGCCTCGGTGCGACCGATTCCGCAGGTCACTCGCTTGACGGTTCCGATTCGACCGTGCTTTACGAGTGCCACGGCCTGGATGAATCGCCGGTCATACTCCGTGCGCTGCATGGTGCCGACCTGAAAGACACGCCCGGTCTCTTTGACCACCTTTTCGATCAGTTTGCCTTCGTCGATCGTCAGAGTCAGCGGTTTTTCACAGTAAACGTCTTTGCCTGCGTACATCGCTTCGACCGAAATCTTGGTGTGCCAGTGATCGGGTGTCGCGATCATGACAGCATCGATATCCCCCCGTTCAAGGATTTCGCGGTAGTCTTTGTACGCGTCGGGTTTTTTGCCCTGCTTCTCAGCCGCTTTTTGGATGTTCACTTCTAAAACATTCGAATCGACGTCTGCGAGCGCTGCAAAATCAGCGAATTTCATCGCCTGGTTCGTAATGAACCAACCTTGATTTCGCAGCCCGATCGTCGCGAACACGGGCCGGCTGTTGGCCGACTCGGTGCCGAAGGAACTTCGTAAAGACGAGCCTGCGATTCCTGTGGTTGCCGACGCCACCAAACCTTGGAGAAATCGACGTCGAGTGCTTCGGGAAATCATCGACATACGTGGGAATCAATGTGGAAGATGGGTCAATACCAGCTGACCAGATATTGACGAATTCGTCCAGTCTGGAACACTTTCCAAAATTCACGATCGAACCCACGCCGCGTGGGAGCGTTCTGTTTTTTTGCCCCGGCGAGCGCGCCGCCTGCTAAATCGCGTGGAACGCGAGGAATTCCGAAAAGCGCGGCGCGTCAGCCTGGAGCTGCGGGCAGAGCAGCCGTGTCTCGGGGAAACATTTTTCGATTTCCTGTGTGACATCCGCGCGATTATTCGTCCTCAACAATGAGGGAGACCATTGTGCCATCTATAGCTCGTTCGTCGCAGAATCGCTTGATCGACCAGGCCAAGGCGGGTGATCCGCTAGCGTTGGGGCCGCTGCTCGAGTCGTACACGCATCAACTGCGATTTCTGGCCGAGCAACGGCTTGATGGAAAGTTAAGGAATCGAGCGGGGGCCTCGGATATCGTGCAGGAAACGTTGCTGCAAGCCACGCGAGACTTTTCCGATTTTCGCGGGCGCAGCGATGCTGAACTGGCCGGATGGTTGAGGCGAATCCTCGCGAGAATCGTTTCGAGGCAGATCGAGCGTCACGTGCTGGCCGAAAAGCGGGACGTTCGGCGTGAGATTCGCTGGACGCCGGTCTCCGAACAGGATTCGGGCCCATACGCCGGGCGGCTCGATGGCAGAATCGCTGATCACCGACCCGGGCCGGCGTCGGCAGCCGTTCATACCGAGCGTCAGGGCATCATCGATGAGGCGATCGCGAGTCTGCCGAATACTTACCGTCAGATCATCCAGTTGCGGAATGTCCAGGGTCTGGCCTTTGACGAAATCGCAGCGCGTTTGAACCGAACCAGTGGTGCCACGCGGATGCTCTGGCTTCGCGCGATCGAGATGCTGCGTAAGCAATTGAAAAAAGGTGATTCGTGATGACAAAGGTTGCTTCCTTTCCACCAACCGCGATCGAACTCGAACTGGGGCTGGACGAACAGTCAGTCTTGGCTGAGTTCCTCGATCGTTACCTTCTTGGGTGGGAAGTTGGCGATCCGCCATCGATCTCCGAAATGGTGTCCCAGCATCCTCATCTTGAGCGTCCTCTGCGAGTTTATGTTGATCACTTGATCGACATTCAGGAAGCAATTTTTCCTCGAGGCGGTTTGTCTCAGAACACGGTGTCTGGGGGTGGGCGTCGGGGTGACAACATCGATCCTGGCAGCCGCAAAGCAAAGGTTGATTTATGGAAGGGGAGGTCGGGCGTTGCGGATGAGATTCGTTACCGTGAATCGTGCGCTTCCACCACGACGGATCCAGCACACCCGCAAAATCGCCTGGGCGATTACCTTTTGGGGAGCGAAATTGGACGCGGTGGGATGGGGATCGTTTACCGCGCCCGACAATTGTCGCTGGGCCGTGATGTCGCCATCAAGACGCTTCCCTTCGCGTCGATGCTCGACCCCAAACAGATTCGCCGATTTCAGAACGAGGCGCAAGCCGCCGCTCAACTGCACCATCCCAACATCGTTCCGGTTTACGCCGTAGGGTGTGAGCGCGGGGTCCATTACTACAGCATGCAACTGATCGAGGGCCTTTCGCTTGAACAGGTCGTTGAGGATTTGCGATCGGGTGGGCGAGTTGCCGACGTCTGCCACCACACGACGATCATTCAGCCCGTTGAGGCCGTAGCGAGATCGGTGGTCTCCCGTGGTGAAGCGGCGGGTGTGGCGGCGGGAGCCGACACGAAAGTCAATGCACAAGCCCAGACGGTCGCGTCGGTCCGCACTCGCAACCACGTGGAGTCGATTGCTAGGCTCGGAGTCCAAGCCGCTGCGGCATTGCATCACGCCCATCAGTGCGGCGTCATTCATCGCGACATCAAGCCGTCGAATTTGATGATCGATGGCCGCTCGAACCTCTGGATTACCGACTTCGGTCTGGCGCGGTGCCAGCATACCACACCGCTATCGGTAACCGGCGACGTGATGGGCACGCTCCGCTACATGAGCCCCGAACAGGCATCGGGTCGCGTTCACGCCGTTGACCATCGGAGCGACATTTATTCGCTCGGGATCACCCTCTACGAATTGTTGACACTGCAGCACGCTTTTGACGCCCCCACACGGATCGAGCTGACTCATCTGATCAACCAGACTTCTCCGATCTCCCCAAGAAAACTCAATCCTGCGATCCCCGCCGACCTCGAGACGATTGTCGCCAAAGCCATCAACCGCGAACCGCTCGAGCGCTACGAATCGGCGGAAGAATTTGGCGAAGACTTGCAGCGATTTCTCCGTGGAGAGCAACCGCTGGCCAAACGACCGACCGCTTTGGACCGGTCCGTCAAATGGGTTGCGCGTCACAAACGGATGTTCCTTGCGGCCACCGCCGCGTTGTGCATGCTCGTTTGCGGGTTGTCGGTCGCGACCTTTCAGATCGCGGGGCATCGGCGAGCTGCCATGGAGGCCAGCGGTCGCGCCGAAATGCACCTGATGCAGACCAATCAGGTCGTTGAGAACTTTGGAATGCTGGTACTGAATCGGCTCGCGGAGCTACCCGATGGCGGCGGCGGTGGCGCGATTCGTGAGGAACTTTTGGGCGAGCTGAAAAACTATTATCTCGACTTCATTGCCTACGCTCAGGAGAGACAAGAACTGGGTGAACATCTGGGCGAAGCCCACTTTCAGTTGGCCCGAGTTAACGATCAGTTGGGTGAACGATTGCTCGCGGGATATCATCTTGACCACGCGATCGCGGCGCTACGTTCGCTTTCGGAAACGACGCCTGATGCACAGGCCATTCCGGTCGGCAGGGCTAGTCGCTTGGCCGCCCTCTGCATTCAGCGGGGTGAGTGGCTGCGATTGCAGCACGACGACCGGCAGGCGATTCATTGGTTGGAGCAGGCCGCAGACATGCTCGACGGGCTGTTGTCGCGAAGCGTCGGTGAACCGCGTGTGCTCGAGCTCGAAGTGCTCTGCTACAACAATCTTGCGTCGGTCTACCAGGCGACGGATCATGAACAAGGCGGAGCGCTGCTTCGGCGCGCGATTCGATCCGCCGAAACGTTGGTCCGATCACATGGCGAAGAACACCGATACCACGCGCTCCTCGCGGGAGTGCTTTCGAATTCCGCCACGTTCGCGCTCCAGTCCGGATCGACCGATCGGGTCGAACAACCTCTCAAGCGAGCCATTGGCTACTGGACGCAGCTGCTCGATGGTTCTCCCGAGAATGTCCACCACCGGCTCGAATTGGCCGCGAACCTCAACACGTTGGGACAGTTCCTATTGACTCAGAGTGAATGGTTGATGGCCGAAAAGAGATTCGTCCAGGCGATGGAGACGCTCGGCGGCCTTGGCGACCCGATGCGGCTTCCCGCATCCACCCTGAGCGATCTCGCAAGCGTGCAAAACAATCTCGGGCTCTGCCATGAGAATTTGGGGCAAGTCACTGACGCCGATCTTTGGTATTCGCGTTCGATCGATAGCCAACGCGAGGCGTTGTCGAAAGAGCCTGAGAATCCAGTGTTTATTGAGCGTCTTTCAAAGCACCAAACCAATCTTGACCGGTTGCGAGCGAACACCACCTTGGCGGGCACACCTTCCGCACCCTGATCGCGGCTTGTCGAATCACGGATGGGTTATCAGTATGAGTCAAAACAATCGCCGTAGCATGGATCGCGTAGGCCACCGACGGACCAGAAGAGATTTTGTGATTTCAGGGCGTAAACTTTCCATTGAATCACTCGAACGGCGATGTCCGCTCGACGCTTCGTTTTCACTTGGTTGCCTTGACCCAAGCGAAATCGTCGAACTGCAAACCGTGAGCGATGCGACCGCGGAAGTCGGTACCCACTGGGAAGCAAGTTCTCGGGACCCGCAGTTGTCCTCCGGGTTCAGTGGAGCGTTGCGCGGTATCGAGGAAGTGGCAATCAGGCCGATCGCTGGGGACACGATCCTTCTGCTTCCTCAGGACGAGGGGGCCGATTGGGAGGAATCCGATCTCACCGACGAAGATAATCTCAAATGCGAACAATTGTCGGATGGGGTGGGAGGTGAACCGCCGGAAACTCCGTTTTTACCTGACGGAGATCCGAAGACCACGGGGAAACCTTTCTTTGAATCGGAATGGGCACCACCGCTTGTTCGCGTCGTGGCCCCTCAGAATCCGCAAGGCTCCCTCTCGCTCGATCCAACGGCGGCCAGCCCAAGTGGATCCATCGCGGGCGTTGAAGAGGGTTCCGCCGCTGGCGGTCTCTCAAATACGATGGCGGGTGACGGTCGCCTGAATTCGGCGAACATCCTTCGGCGGAGCGAAGTCTCATTGACGAAGACACATTACTACGATTCTTCGGACGAGAACCGCTCCAGTCACGGAGAACTGAAGCCCTTGGACACGGTCTCGCTGGCCACCTTTCCACGCGACTGGATTCACGAGGCGTCGAGTGTTCACAAGTTAGGATCCGCGATCGAGGGAACGTCGCGATCGCCAAACAAGGCCGAACCGGTGTCACACCTTGTGGCAGATTTGGCTCGCCTCGCGCCTGAGCGAGTTGCCACACAGGATAGAGAACGGATGGTCGATGCTCCGCCGACGACGGTCGAGGACTTCGTCAACGATTTCGCGCTGCTTGCCGTGCTGGAAAAGCCAGCTGACGATGCTGCCGTCGAGCTCACGGAGCCAACCGCTGCATGCATCCGAGGCGTTGGCATCAACGCCGGTCGATGGGCCTTGGTCGGCATTCTTTTGAGTTATCGCTTCCCCCGAGGTTCCAGCGATTTCTATAATTGGGGAGGTCGGTTCGTTCGCGCGCCAAAAACACGGAGTTAACGAAGATGATGACATTCGCCGTGATTGAGGTCGATGATGGGCTAACTATCATTGAGGTCAGCCCTGGTCAGAAAGCTGAGGATGTCGCACTCAGCGCAGGCGGATACTTAGTCGACCCGGGCCCGTACACGACGCTCGAAGAGGCGACCAGCGCCTTGGACCTGTTGGAGTCGGACAGCGACGAGGAGATTTGATTCACGTCAACGGCGAGACGGGGCGAGGCAGATCCTTTCGATCGATTGCCGAGCCACGTGGCGCGTCGCAAAGTCGCGTCACACGACGCCCGCCGCTCAACGTTCGGTTGTGGCGAAGGACTCGAGTCGCCTCAGGAGATCGCGGCGTCGTCCCGCAATTGACTCATGCTCGGCCCGCGCTTTTTCATATTTCGAATTGGCCGCTGCCAGGGCGTCGGTGCTTTCTTGGATCCGTTGGGCCAAGCTTTGGTCTTGCTCGAGAAGCTCGACAGCCTCGGTCTTTTTGTTGTCGGCCAGTTGCTTCTGAGAAATCGCCTCGCGACGCAGCGTGGCCAGCACACGCAATCGCTCCGAAAGGTCCCATTCTCGCGCTGCGAGCTTGTCCTGAGATTCCGCGGAATCGTCCAGTGTCAATCGCCCTGCGATCACTTGGTCGTGGTGGTCACGCGACTGGGTCGTTAAAGTCGGCAACTCCTTCGCGATCTCCTGGACGCGGTTGGCGGCACCGGCCGACGCCATTTCCGCCTCCTCGATTCGCTGGATCATTGCCGCGCGCGCCGACTCGAGACCACGAAGTTTTTCCGTCGCTTGGTCCCGTTGCGTCTCGGCTTGTGCCAGCCGTGCAAGCGTTTCTTCGAAGGGCTTATCCAAATCGGCAATTTGGTCTGCCAAACCCTTCTGGCGGACCTCCGATGCGGGCGGGTTCGCCGCCAATGTCACTTTCTGATCAGGCTTTTCCGACTCCGCCATCCAGACATCCCCAGCCCAATCGCCAGACACGATACGCGATCCGTCGTGAGTGATGGTTACCTCAAGGACGGACTCGGACATTGGCGGAAACTCTCGAATCAAGTTTCCGGCTGCGTCCCACAATTTGACGCGCTTGTCCTTGCCACCTGAGACGATTCTCCCAGCATGGTCGAAGGCAACGGACATCACTCCACCCGAGTGAGCATTGATGCTCTTGATCGCCTTACCGGTGACCACATCCCACAACTTGATCGTGCCGTCCTCACTGGCCGACGCGAACACGTTGGAATCGTCGCGCCATGCGATCGCGTGAATCGGTCCCTTGTGATCTGTCAGGTCCAGGTACGGTCTACCCGTTTCCGCTTCCCAAACAACCAGCCCAGCGGATCGATCGCCGGAGGCGATCAGAACGCCATCGGGGCTGAAGGCAACCGCGTAGATCCAGTCGGTGTGCTTCTTGATGTCGAACAGGAGTTCGCCATCGGCCGTCGAGTAGACGCGAAGCATCTTCTGCGGTCCGCCCAAGGCGACCTTGGAAAGGTTGTCGTTGATGTCGGCGTCGAAGGCAATGTCCAACTCATCACCAACATCCGCGACCCGCGCGCCAGTCTTGACATCGTAAATTGCGGCGATCCCTCGGACCGAGTGCTCGCCTCCCGCGACGATCAAATTGGCCCCATCCCGACTGAAACGGATCGAATGTGGGATCCCGTCTGGAAAGGGCAGAATGCCCAGCAGCTCGGCAGTTTCGCTGTGGTAAAGGATCACCTGTTTTTGGCCCGCGACGGCAATCAGCGGTGCCCAAGGGCTCGCGGCCAATGCGGTGATCGCAGCGGCCCGCTCGGTCACCACGGGTGTCACTTGCGGAACGGCCTCGGGCATCGCCACGGGACCCTCGGGTTTACCGCCCGCGGAGCTCACAAACGCCAGCGAGTTGGCTTTTTTCTTAACGACTTTCGATCCGGAGTTCTCGAGCAATCCGCCATCGATCCACGCCGATATGGTGTCGATCTGCTTCTGAGGAATTTTGTCCTGTCCCGGCGGCATGATCGGCGTGTCTTCGTGGGTGATCAATTGCCACAATCGGCTTCCCTCGACGTCACCGGCGTAAACGATCTCGCCGCTTCCTCCACCGCTCATCAGCGCGGCTGTCGAATCGAGTGCTAAACCGCCCTTGGATTCGCCCTGATAGTGGCAGCTGAAGCAGTGCTGACGCAAAATCGGTTTGACATGATCTTCGTAATTGATGGCGCTGGCGACCTGATCGGGAACTGCCTCTTCGGACCGCGACGGTGATCGCCCGGTGGTCGAGAGAATGATCAATGCAAGGAGAGTGAGACGAACGCGAATCATCGGGAGCCTAATCATCAGTGGTTGAAGACAAATTCACGACTGTTGAGCAAAGCCCAGAAGACATCTTCGAGCCCCTGCTGTTCACTGGGAGAATCGGCCACGGACGCCAAAAGATCGGTCATTTCCTGGTCGCTCGGTTTTCGAGTGAGCGACCGAACGTAAAGCCGATGGATCACGTCCTCGACCGTTAACTTGTCCTCCTTGATCCACGCCGAAATCAATTTGCCTTGGTTGATCTTGTCGTGAACGCTGCTGCCATTGAGCAGATGCAAGGCTTGTGAAAGCGAGGGATCCGTGGTCGCTTCACAATCGCAGACGGTGACTCGCGGCGAACGTCCAAAGGCGGTCAGGAAGTAGTTGCTGGTTGCCCCATCGGCGATCTGAACGGCGCGAGCACCGAGCGGTAATCCGCGGAACTTATCGGGTGCGGCGGTGGCTTGGGAGATGCAGTCGAGCAAACTCTCGGCGGACAACCGCCGAGGAAGCGCGTGAGAATAATTTCGCAGGTCCGATTCGTTGCTGGGCGTCGCCTGGCTGCTTCGTTGATACGCTTCGCTCGTGCAAATGTCGCGCACCAACGAGCGGAAATCGAACTTGTATTCAACGAGCTTTTGACCGAGAAGATCGAACAGCTCGGGGTTACTCGGCGGGTTGCTGGCGCGAATGTCGTCAACCTCGTCAACGATGCCGACGCCCATGAAGTGTGCCCAAACTCGGTTCGCGATCGATCGCGCGAAATAGGGATTCTCAGGCGAGGTGAGCCACTGCGCGAGAACCTCCCGTCGATCCTTCCCCTTGACCTCGGGTACGGCATCCCCCAGAAATTTCGGCGCCATGTTTTGGCCCGTCACCGGATGCTTGGTTTCACCGCTAGAGCGATTGTAGATGATTTGCTCTCGATAGTCCTCAGCTCGCTTGCGTCCGATCTGAGCGAAGAACGCGGCGAAGCCGTAGTAGTCATCCATCGTCCATCGATCGAACGGATGGTTATGGCACTGGGCACACTGCGTCCGAATCCCCATGAAAACCTGAGCGACATTTTCGGATGTTTTGAGAGCGCTGCGTTCAATCTCGTAGAAGTTCGTTTCGGGTTGTGAGAACGTTCCCCCGGTACCGCTCAATAAAGAACGAACCATCTCGTCTACCGGAACATTCTTCGCGAACTGGTCGGTCAACCAGTTGGCGTACAGGAAGGCCGACTTGTAACTGAACTGATTGCTGCTTTTGATCATCAGCAATTGGGCGAACTTCATCGCCCAGATCTCGCTGAATTCTTTCTGTTGCAGCAACTGCTCAATGAGCGCTTCGCGTTTGTCGGGGGCCACGTCGGCCATGAACCGCGCGTATTGCTCCTCCGTGGGGAGTAGGCCGGTGATATCGATTGTTGCCCGGCGCAGGAACTCCTCGTCACTACAGAGAGGGCTTGGTTCGATTCGCAATTGGCGGAGCTTCTTGCCAATCAATTGGTCGATTTCGCTACCGGTGATTGGTGGTGGGGTGTACTGCAAGCCCTCAGGCAAGACGAGGACTTGGCTTCCGACCGTGTGGGTGTCGAACCGGGCCATCACAAAGGCTTCCCCGCGGGCGCCGGCCGTCACATTGCCGACCGCATCAATCTCTGCCGTCGTGGGATTGTTTGTGCTGAAGGCTGCGAGCCGCGACACGTCTCGCGTCGTCCCGTCGGAGTACTTGGCGACGGAGACGAAACGCTGAGCATTTCCTTCGCCCTCAATTACAACCTGCGGCGGATAGATCGCTACCGACTCCACCGTCGGTGGTTGCTGCTTAGGATCATCGGCGGGTGCGCCGTTTTGTAGCCACTCCAAAATTGTGGCATAGTAATCGGATTGGGCGTCGAATCGCTTACCGCCGCTGTGTGGAACGGAACCAATCGCTTTTTTCAGAAGCAAGCTCTCTTCGGGCACCGCAAGGTTGATTCGGCGGACGCCAATCTCACGGGTGATGCGGAAGTGATCGCCGATGGGGTCGTACCCGAATAGGCTCGAGCGGAATCCGTCCTTCCCACGAGCCGCACCATGACATGAGCCGGTATTGCATCCGGTTCGGGTCAAGACGGGCATCACGTCATTGGCGAAGCTAACCGGGAAACGGGTCTGCGAGTTCGTCACCTTCACAGGGATCTTGCGAGAAGCACCGTTGTAATGGGCGACCAATTCGCCTCCGCCGTCAGCTAGGGGAATGAGCATTTGGCCGTCGATTTTGGCCACGGGATCGCCTGTGAGTGACCATGCGACACGCGATGTGATGTCAACGGTCACGCCATCGTCACGCGTCATAACGCAAACGAAGGACTGGTTGTCACGAGCCGAATCAAGCGTGATTTCCGGCGGATAGACGGCGATATCGGGTACCCGTGGGGGATTGGCTTGCCGAAGCGATGTCTCGGGCTCAGCGGCCTGCAGCACCAGACCACAGGCGGCCATGCACGAGGCCCCAAGCACTCTCGACATCCAAACTCCGCAGGTACCGCTCGTGCGTGGGCGGGATTCATTCGATCGCGACATGGTTTCTACCTGAGCGGGCTTGGAAAAACTTTGGGATCCCAAACGTTCATGTGGGTGAACGATCACGGTTGCCGCTTCATCTGACGGAGTTGCTCAAGACGACTCAGCGGCTTGACCTCTTGCGGAGTGGCGGACTTTTCGGAATCGGCAGCGGTATCCGCTTTGGCAGGGAGCGGTTCATCGATCCGCAGTTC
>JBGTCJ010000493.1:0-12160 GCA_041748895.1 Pirellulaceae bacterium | reverse complement strand
CGAACTCTCGAGGAGGAGTAGAATCGATTGGCAACGACCTGCTCAAGCGCGAACGCCGCGATCATTAGCAGGAGAAACAGGGAATACAGCGGCCGCGTCGCTTCACCACTGCCCTCCGCGGCACCCAACTCCTCACCGCGCGCGAGCAGGTGAAAACGATCGGCACCCAGCCAACGTTCCAAATCATCCTGGACGATCCGAGTGAGGTCGGTTTCCGCAGCATCAAGATTGACGCTGAACCCGGTCACGCCCGACTCGCCCCTGACCCAGTAAGTGCCGGCTTGATCCAATCCGCCGACGGTAAGCTGTGAATCGGTCGCCCTCAGCGGAATCGCCGGGCCACTGGGCGGAAACAATTGTGCCCGCTGCGATGTCGATAGCCTTGCTGAATCACCGACCCTCAAGTTGTAGGTCGTAGAATCGCGATCGATCAGCGATTGAACCAATCCGCGAACCAGCAGGAAGGCGGGCCAAGCGTCGGCGCCGGCAAACAGGTCATTCCAACCCCGGGCAGCTCCCGACAATGCGGGCATCGGAGTGGTCACCAACAGATGAACTCCCGGCGACGCACGATCTGACGAACCGTCGATTGTTTGATCGGATCGCTGCGGCGCTGAAGCACCCGACGGAGAGTGGATGGGACGTTCAATGACCGCAGGATGCTCGGTGACTGCATACTGCATCACAACCAGATCGTCGCTTTGGGGTGTCACTTGCCAATACTGCGTGATGGGAAAAGCGTTCCAAGGCACTCCGCCGGCGTGGTCGGCGAGACTAACCAGCGACGAATGTCCGGGCCGCAAGATTTCGAAAAACGTCCCCGGTGGAGCGACCCGCCACTGACGCACCAACCCACTCACGAACGGTTGATCGCGGTACTCGGCGGGCGAAAGATTTGGACCAAGGAAACTAAGTAACCGGCCGCCAGTTTGGAGGTAGTCGTTCAATTCGGCTAGCGATGCCGGAGTGGGCGTGGGAGGGTCGACCCACACGATACCCCGGTACCGACCTGCTTCGGTGGCCGACCGCGGTATGCTTTCAGTCAGGTCGATGCGGTACTCGCCAAGCGGATCATCGATTGCCAGTGGGGCGTTCAAGGCCTTTCCCAAATCAGTTCCCGCGTCGAGATCGCTCGCGACAATCAAGATCGGAATCGATTGACGGACCTCGACGGTAAAGTAGCGTGAGTCGTCGATCGCCAATTCGTCTTCGCCCAGCAAACGGACGCGGCCATGGTGAGTTCCGGGCTCAAGCGGCGGAAGCGAAAGCAACAGTCGCGAGGCGGCCTTACCTGGGACGACGCTCACCGTGGCCCGATCGACGCTGCGGATCGGAGGCAAAACGGTCTGCCCGTCTCGAATCACGGGCAATCCTTTGGACTCGGGAGCGACGAGATCGAACCACTGCAGTTCAGCGGTGATCGAACGCGGCGCCGAGGGAGCAGAATCCGATGCGGTGTCCTGAATCGAAACGAGGGCCGAAATCGACGTCTTGGTAAGCGGAGGTGGCGTCGGATCGCTCAACTGAATCGCATCGACGCGGCGGTTTCCCGCCGGCGGTGCTCCCACGTCCACGATTCTCAGACGCAGTTCGGGCGAATCGGACAACCGGTCGGCCAAGTCTCCGTCGGCCCATGATGCCTCCGGAAAAGAGGCTGTTGTCAGGTCGGAGACCAAAACCACCATCATTCTGGGAAGGCCACTGGACCGAACCAACCGAAGCGCGGCGTCGATCCGCTCGGTCAGCGGGCGGACTTGAGCCGCGGGCTCGATCCGCTGCAGCCTCCGCCGCGCCGTGGCGGAATCGACCGAAAAAGCAACCGGCCGTGCCGAGCGATCGATGATGCTCAATCGGCTGCCGGGCGCCTGAGCGGTGATCATCGAATCGACAACCTCCCGCATCCGCGCGATCGTCGTCGTGCCCACCGAACCGTCGAACTCGATCACTCGAGCGCTGCGGACCGAATTGTCGATGACGACCGCCAGGGCAACCGGCGAGTTGTCCTCGATACTAGCCACCGATCCTCGAGCCAGAACGGACCCCGCCCAAAGCGTCGCGATGGCGGTCGTGAGCCACCCGATCACGCCAAGTGTGTACTTGAGCGCCGATGGCACACCCCCAGCCGAAGCGGCAACGGCCGCCCCGATCAAAGCCACGCCAATCATCCCGACGATCGCGATCGCCAACCACTGGCCCGTCGCTGCCGAACTGATTTGCGGGCCCGCCAAGGCCATGGCGAGCGCCGCCAGCGCGACGATCCGCAGCATCAGCAGAGCCCAACGCTTGATCTTGAGTCGGCTGCGACGCGACTCCAAATGCTGAGTCAAAAAACGCGTGGCAGGAAATATCACTCGCCGAGGTTGTTGGCGGGCAAGCAGATGCAACACCACCGGGATCGCAACGGCGGCTAACCCCGCAAGAAGGGATGCGTTGAGGAAAGTCATCAGAAGCGAGCCTGGCGATTGATCAAATACTCCGTTAACGCCTTATCGAACGGCGTCGCCGTGCTCAGCGGTACGTAGTCAATCTGCATCTTACCGCATCCTTCGCGGTACACGCGTTGGAATGCTTCCAGCGCAGTCAGGTACTCGGCTCGAAATCCGCTCGCGTCCACCGTGACCAACTCGCCACTCTCGGGATCTTCGAACTCGATCGGACCCGAATAGGGGAACTCGACCTCGGCTTGATCGAGAACGTGAAACACAATCACGTCATGCCCGGAGTGCCGCAATCGAGCAAGCGCCGAGAGCGTGTCGGCGGGATCTCCCAGGAGGTCGGAGAACAACATCAGCAAGCAATGATGCCGCAGCATCGTGGCGACCCTTGTCAAGCATCCCGGCAAATCGGTCGATCCATCAGGCCGGATTTGGGTGAGGTGAGCCAGAACGTCTGCAAAGTGGCCTCGTCGGCTTCGCGCTGGCAGCGCCGCATGAACCTTTTCGGCGAAAGTGATCAGCCCAACGGGGTCCTGTTGCATCGTCATCAGGTAACAGAGTGCCGCGGCAAGGCAGACCGAATACTCGAACTTCGTCATCCGCTGTGACTCGGTAAACCCCATCGATCGGCTGAGGTCAACAATCAAGTACCCCGTCAGGTTCGTCTCCGCCTCAAAACGCTTGACGTAGTACTTGTCGGTCTTGGCATAGACGAGCCAGTCGATCAACTTTGGGTCATCCCCCTTGGCATAACGACGATGCTCGCTGAACTGAACCGAAAACCCATGATTGGGATTGGCATGCAGCCCCTGAAGAAACCCGCGAACGACCATCCTCGCCCGAAGGTCGAGGCGTTTGATCTGATCGAGCGATTCGGGAGATAGGTAGCTCGTCACAACAGTCTCAACAGGTCAATCGATCCAACGGGTCGGGCAATTTGTCCGCGCCATCGTGTGGAGGGAAAGTCCCCTCCGCCGCACGCGTGAGGTGGCTTCTCACCTCAGGCAGCATGGGCTCGAACGCATGCGCGCGGACGTCGATCCCCACGCCCGGTGGGACATCACTGATCGCGACCGCCGCGATGTACCCCGCACGGGGAGTGAATGAGGCAAAACGCCAATGGTCGGCATTTCCCAGCGCGGCGGTGAGAAGGCGAACGCGGGGCCGGTCGGATTCGATTTGCTCGAAGGCGAAATCGGCCAGCGGGATCGACAGTCCGGTTCCGATCGCCTTGATGAATGACTCCTTCAGGGTCCAAACCTTCAGAAAGGCCCGCCTCCGCCGGTCCTCGTCTACCTGCGCCATCACAAATTCGACCTCCGATCGGGCGAAATAGCGATCGGCAATCGCAATATCCGTCCGTCGAGAAAGCCCCTCGACGTCGACGCCCAAAGCACCCGACGCAGACCTCGCCACGACCACCATCCCCTCGGTATGCGCGATGTTGAACGCACATCGGGCCTGCTCCGGCCCGCGAATGACCGGCTTTCCGTGCGAATTGAATTCAAACTCGACGTGCTGTGGGGAGACCGGATGGGCACTCGTCGCATTCATCGCCAAAATCGCGCGCGCCATCCCACGGCCGATGATGTGTTGGTTCCGCGAGGTCGCGCGACGATATCTCGCGGCGCCCCGCAATTCGGCGGGCGTCACGCAAGCCTCGCAGCAAAATTCCACGTCGGTCGGGCCGGCCGACGACGCCGGTCCCCACCAGCAATCGACCGATATCGCATTGGCCATCAACAACTACCGTGATTCGGAAATCGGATGCGGACATCGGGGTGTCGCGATCCCGACCCCTGTCAGAATCGGCCCGACCGTCACATAGGTCAAGGTGACTGAGGTTGGCGCCACCGCCAACCCAGCCGATTCGGGGCGCGAGCACGAACCCAACGTACGCTCCCCCGAGAGCGTTCTCGATCAAACCCTGAAGACGAAACCGCTACAACCGTCCCGAAGCAGCTCACCTCCATGCCGACGCTAAACCCCTTCCAATCCCAAATGATGCTCGTGGCCGGCATGATCCTGATGGGCTGGGTCTTGGCTCGACGGCACATTCGATCGAGGAAACGGATCTACCTTCAGGATCGAGATAACGATGCGTTGCAGCGGCGAGAGCGGCAGGTCGATCGACCCCGCGGCGTCCCACTTGGGTCCGCACCGCCCGAAACCCAGCGGTGGCATGCGGAACTGTTGGACCTGCAACGCGAGCTCAAAGCCGAACTGGATACGAAGATCGTCGTCGTTCAATCCTTGATTCGTCAGTGCGACGAACGCTTGGCCCGGCTCGATCAGAATCGCGATCTCCCCTGAGGTGCCTCCTCGTCGCGGGGCCCGCGAAGAATATTCGATGGTCTCCCGACAAAACGGTTATCCTGAGCGGAACTGATCCATATCGCTCTGGCTTATCCGAATCGATCTGAGGGCATCATCCATCACCACTCCCTTGTCTTCCCACCGAACAGCGAAACGATTCGTCGTGCCGCAGCTTACTTGGCCGGAGGTCAACTGGTCGGCATTCCGACCGAAACGGTTTACGGGCTAGCAGCCAATGCATGGGACCCCTTGGCGGTGCGAAGGATATTCGTCGCCAAATCGCGACCGGCTTCGAATCCGCTCATTGTCCACCTCGCCAGCCTCGATCGACTCGCCGATGCGATCGCCTGGCCACCCTCCGAGACGATCGCTCGCCAAATCGATGCTTTGGAGGATTTATGGCCTGGACCGCTGACGATCGTCTGCCCCCGCTGCGCCCGTATCCCCGATGAGGTCACGGCGGGCAGGGCGACGGTCGCGGTGCGAATCCCCGCCCATCCGGTCGCTCGTCAGATCCTGCAAGAGTGCCCATTTCCACTCGCCGCACCCAGCGCCAATCGATCTCGTTACATCAGCCCCACCGTCGCCGAGCACGTGTGCGATCGATCCGGGCTGGCCGCCCATGTTGCGATGGTGATTGATGGGGGGCCTTCCGTTCATGGTGTGGAATCGACCATCGTTGCGTTAGGCGATTCCCCCCGCCTGCTCCGACCCGGGACGATCACCGCCGAACAGATCGCCGATCGGCTCAAGGTTAACCTATCGCAGTTGCAGGCATTCTCGGGATCACCATCGGCGGCGACGGGACCGGATCGGGACGCCGAGTGGGTCGGCCCGGGAATGATGCGCGAACACTATTGTCCAACGACGCCGCTGATCCTTCTGTGCGGCAATCGGGCAGCCTTGGACGAGAACAACGACCTGCACCGCGTGGGCCGGATTTCCTTTGGCCCGCTGGCGCCCGCCGAGGCGGCGCGTTACCGGGCTGTTGAAACGCTGAGCGAGAGCGGGGATTTGGTGGAGATCGCACGCTACCTATTCGCCGCACTGCGACGAATGGATGAAGAAGGTCTCGACGCGATCCACTGCGACACGTGCTCGCCGACCGGGCTCGGACTGGCGATCATGGATCGGCTTAGCCGGGCCGCCGCGGGAACCGGCCCCGCGAGTCAGGGGGCAGAAAGCAGCCGTTGAACTTCGCGACGAATCATCTCGTCGGTCAATCCGATTCCCGCAACCCTCGCGTCGCGACCGACAATCACCACGAAGGGAAGGGAAACAACGCCAAACCGGCGAGCGATCGCCTGCCCGCTGGCATCTGGTTGGTCGACGCCGTCCGCGGCACTCCCCGCCGCGGCCGCATGGTCGCTGGCGGATGGGTCCACGGACTGCCGACTGCGGAAGCTTCGAAATGCGACAGGTGATTCTTCCACAAACTGCGTGACTGGGGCATCGGCCGAATCGAGATTCAGACCGATGATCTCGATCTGACCGGCCGAGCCAGCTCGCAGTTCGTCGAGCGTCTGCAACACCGTCAGCGATTCGGGAAATTCAATGGCCCAGAAGGGCATCAGAATCAGACGGCCGGCAAACTGACTCAGTGACAACGGACGGCCATCGACACTGGGCAATTCCCAATCCAACGGCTCTCCCAACACCGATTGCCGCGCTCGCCGAGCTTCAACGGCGATTTCGACCTCCCCCTGCACATCGCCGTCGAATGTCCAGTCCTTTTCGAGTGCGGCATAAACCGCATCAGCCCATTGCGGCCGGCCCATCGATTCCAATTGCAATGCGGCCCCAGCGATGTACTGAATGGTCGAGCGATCCTTCGAGTTTGAAAGCAAATCGGTAATCGCACGTTCCCAATCCTCCTGCGTCGCCGTGGGCTCCCCATCGCCGATGACCTCCGATTGTCGCAGGAGTGTCTCGATCCTACCGATTTCCGGGATCCCCGCTGCCTCAATCGCCATGGCCGCGACCGTCGGATTGGGATGATCCGAAAACAGGTCGACGATCACCTGACGAACCGTCGCCGCCTCATCGGAATAGGAATATCGATGGAGTACCGCGCGCGCCTGGCCCATCACCATCAGTGCCGATACGTCAGGAGTCAAATTTTTTGCGCCCAACCGCTCGACGAGTTCGACCACCTCTTGTTCCGTACCCGCCACGCCGTTCTGCAACCGCTCCAGCGTCAATCCGATCAGCACCAACAGGCTATCCGTCGCCACCGAGACATCGGAATGACTCGATTGCTGCCGCGCAAGCGCCTCCAAACGCGTAGCCGATGCAAGATCACCCATAGCCGCCAGGTGCGAGAGGGCTTGCAATTGGCCGCGCATGGCGGCCGCCTGCTCTGCAGCGGCGATCTCCGGGACGTCGGCGAGTTGTTCAGCTGCCTGCAGCTTGAGCGTCGCGATCCGCCGCATTTCTGCCTCCGCCGCGGCTTGGTCGGCCAAACCCGCTCGTCCGCTCGCAATGTTTTGCATCTCCAGATCTGCCAAGCGGAGGAACTCCGTCAACCGCTCCGGCGGTAGGTCCGAACGAAGCTGAAGCGCGCGGTTCGCGATGGCGGCTCGCCCAGAGGCGGGAAATCCGCCGCGGTCGCTGGAAACCGGCGGCGACGGTAAAGCCGCGCTCTCCGACGACTCGGTCGGATCTCCAAAGAGTGCCTCGGTCAACTCGGTGTCCAGCGACGAATCGTCCGCTGTGGAGTCGGCGATTTCCCCGCCAGCAAGCGAGCTCCGGGTCGAACGCGATGGCGGCAAAACCGAAGGTGAACCCACACCCGATGTCGCTCGCTCACCGGCCGCCGCGAGCGCGGCCGAACCCGCGGGATCGGGCGAGGATCGCTGCCCGCATCCAGATGCTAGTCCGACCATGCCGCAGACGAACACAGCGATCGCTGAACAAGTGAATCTCATTGTCACGCTGCACCCCTCACCGCGCCGGCTGCCTGCCGAGGGTGGATCACCTGCCGAAAGTGCATCGATTCGCATCGGTCGGGTTCCGCTAACTCGGTTCTTAGGTCATCCGGGAGTGTGCGTTTGGCGCCCATCTCCGTCAGCATAAGCTTTCCGCCAGCACAGCATTTCGGGAGCGAGAAATCAACTAGCGAAGTGAAATCGCTTGTTGTAGCGGCATCAACACCGATTCGACCAAGTATTCATCAGCTATATCACGGCAGAGCGATGCCAAGCGAACAAACTCATCCGCGTAATTTTCACCCGCGGCGAGGCTTTCAAACCGCCGAACCATCAAATAAACGCTCAACTGTTCCTCGGGAAAATCTCCCGTGCGAACCTGATAGGCCGTTGTACGGGTTTCAAAGCTGACACGGCACTGCGTCTTGCACTCCTCATCGAGAGAAAACTGCAGCGCCGGCTCGTGCGAGAGCGCGCGGGAGTGCGGGATGGAAAGGAACTTCTCCAGGCCCGGGCAAATCCCCAGCGCCTCGGCGAGCACTTCACTATGGTTGCCGCGGCAGGTGAAGTCGAAGCCCATCATCACGCCCAACGATTCACAATCCAGCGGGCTGACCGAAAGCTCATAGGGAACCAGTTCGAGCACCATCCGGTGCTGGTCGATCGCCAAATCGAGCGTCTCGGGATTAACGAAGCCGCTGTTGATCCTCCGCGGCTCGATCGAAACCCAGCGGTAGGGTCCCTGGCCTTTCTCTTCCTCAAGAACGTATTCCTGCTTCTCACGGCCGTAAAAGTGCTGCATGGCCGGAAAACGACGCTGCACCTGCTCAAAGAAATGAAGCACCGTCTCCCGATTCTGAGGGACATCCATCTCCGTGCCGAGATTCATGTTCAGATAGTAGTCTTCGCAGTATGAACCGTATCCGGCCATTGGATTCCCTTTCGGAAGCGTGGAACAAGGAGGCTCAACGATAGACGCTCAACGGCACCCGCAACACCCCCGTGAGGACCCCCGTGCGGCGGTGCCTCACATGCAAGTATAGGCGTTTCGAAGTGCTTGTTCAAAAATAGGCAAGCTGGGAATTCCCATCGCCGCAGAATCGCAAGCCTCTATTTGACCGAATTTTAGGATCAAATCGATTCCGCCTGGTTCCCAGCGGTGCCGCTATCTCCCCGCGGCACCGCGAAACGACGGAACAGCGAGCTGTCGGCCATTGCCCTGGTCAATTAACCGCAATGAGATTCCAAACAAATCGCTCAATCGCGGCTCGACAAGCAATTCCCTTCGATTCCCGGCGGAGATCGCGGCACCCCCCCGCAGGTAGATTACGTGACCGATCGAACGGATGATCTCTTCGACATGGTGGGTGACTAGCACAATGGTCGTTCCCTCCTCCGCGATTCTCTCGAGTTGATCGAGGAAGGAATGCCTCGCTGTGATGTCGAGCCCGGCACTGGGTTCGTCGAGCACCAGTGCGGCAGGGCGATGGACGAGAGCTCGAGCGATCAGCACGCGTCGCCGCTCGCCAGTGGACAACGTGGAGACGATTCGGCCGGACAAGTGACTCGCGCCGACGCGAGTGAGTGCTTCGGCCGCCCGGTCGATCTGGGCCGAACCGGTCGTACGAATGAAGTTCGAAAGACGCACGCCGTCAAACCCCGACAGCACGGCTTGAAGGCCGGTCATCTGTCCCGTTCGAAATTGTGAGAAGGCTTGGTCCAAGTCGCCACTGACGATTCCGAAGTGCCGTCGCAGGTCATCGACGGCCCAGGTCGATCTGCCCATGATCCGAACGCTACCCTGGTGCATGTCTGCCGGGTCGACTGAGGGGTAGAACTGGCGCGTGAGGAGCTTAAGCAGCGAAGTTTTTCCCGCGCCGTTGGGCCCAATGATGGCGGTATGCGACTTTTGCTCGATCACCAGGGTGAGGGCATCGAGCACCTTCTGGGCATCGCGACGAACCGTCACCTGGTCGAGTTCGAGCAGCGGCGGGAGGCGATTGTCGGGATGAAGTGTGGGATCACCCTGTGTCATGTCCGGCTCTTTTCTGGCAACATTTTTTGTAATCTGTGGGGTGGAGTAAAACGTCGTGCAGCTGGCATTCTTGAATCCACTTTTCTAATCGCGATCGACCTCTTTGTGCCATCTGCAGAAGCGGTTCGCGGCTGCCCTCCAAAACGCTCCAAACTGCCCCGCCACTCGGTGAAAAACGAGTCGATGCGCGCCAGCAACGTTGGTTGACAGTCGCTTAGGGCGGCGATACCTTTAGGGATTCGTTGCTGATCCGCCGATGAGCCCGGGTTGGAAGGCCTGGGCCATTTTTGTAGGGACCCGACACGGCTTGCCCAACACTGATTGCTGGGGCTCGCGTTCGGGAGGCAGACGGGTTGGCGCCGGTACCTGCGATATCGAAACCGTTTTTGGCATGAATCCTCAAGACATCCTCCGCTACGTCGACTCGCTGCATCGAGAGAAGAATATCGATCAGGAGATCGTTTTTTCGGCGATCGAGGCGGCGCTGCAGACAGCTGCTAAACGTCAGTACGGTGATGAAGCCGATATCGTCGTCAAACTCGATCGTCAAAACGGTCAAATCCGGGCGATCCTCGAAGGCGAACCGCTCGGTGATGATCAGATTGGACGGATCGGAGCACAGACCGCCAAGCAAGTCATCATCCAAAAGGTGAAAGAGGCTGAGCGCGACGCATTGATGCTCGAGTACCGCGAGCAGATTGGCCAGACGGTCAACGGCGTGATCGGCCGAACCGATGGAGGAGTCGCTACGGTCCAATTAGGCAATGTCGAGGCGATCCTGCCGCGCAGCGAACAGATACCGGGTGAGACGCTGCACGCCAACGAACGGGTGCGGGCCGTCGTCTTCGAGGTTCGCGCCACCGGGAACCGGGTCCGCGTTGTGCTCAGCCGGACGCGGCCACAATTTGTCCAGCGGTTGTTCGAACAGGAGATCCCGGAGTTGGCGGAGGGCGTGATCTCGATCAATTCGATCAGCCGCGAACCAGGGTATCGCAGCAAGGTGGCGGTCAGCAGTATCGATTCTCAGGTCGATCCGATCGCCGTCTGTGTCGGTTACCGGGGAAGTCGCATCAAGGCGGTCCGCGAGGAGTTGGCGGGGGAGCACATCGACGTGGTTCGTTACAGCGATGACCCCGAAGTGCTTATTCCCAATGCCCTCCAGCCGGCGACGGTGGAACAGGTGTTGTTGTGCGATCTCATTGGTCGAGCGATCGTGTTGGTGCAGGAAGATCAGTTGTCCTTGGCGATCGGGCGTCGCGGTCAGAACGTTCGCCTGGCGAGCAAGCTCTGCGGCTGGGACATTGAAATCATGACCGGCGGAGAGTTGGAAGAGCAGATCGAGCGTGCCGTCGAGGGCTTCAGTTCGCTCGAAGGCGTCACACCCGAAATCGCACAAACACTCGTCGAGCAAGGTTATTTGTCGTACGATGACCTGTCCGTGATCGAACCCGATGCGCTGATGGAAATGAGCGGTCTATCGGCTGAAGAAATCGACCTGATCGTCCAGGAGGCCGAAGGAAGGGCCGAGGAAGCCGAGGCGGCGGCCGCCGAAGAGAAGCGACTGCGTCGCGATCGCGAGCGAGCCGGGTTGGAAGCCGCCGAAATGGAAGGCACCGCAGCGGACGGCGGCGAAACGGAAAGTGCTGAAAGTGATGGCGGAGAGGTGGAAAGCGCCGAAAGTGATGGCGGCGAGATGGAGACTGCCGGAGGTGATGGCGCTGAGCTGGAAAGTGGCGAAATCGACGGTGGCGAGGCCGAGCACGCTCGATCGGAAATGGTTGACGTGGACTCCGAGTCGGACTTGCGAACCGATGAGATGAGCGACGCGGTGGAGGGGCACGCCGACTCCGGCGCCGGTCCACAGCCGTCCGAGGACGAAATGGTTGACCAAGCCGAACCCGTGGAGAAGGCACCTTAGCGGTATCTTCACCGCTTGACGGGGTTTGCCGCCTTGGCGGAGGATAGCGGCTCGTGCAAGGTTGCGTTAGCCGGCGTGATTACCTTGCAAGTGCTTAGCCTCACCGGGACAATTGTAGGCCCGGACGAATGAAGGATTGTGTTGGTGCCGAGCGTCGACCCTTTGGGTCGTGCTGAGGATGCATCAAGCAGAGGAAGAAATTTATGTGAATCCAGACCTGAGAATCGAGCGACTGTGGCCGGGTGAGCGTTTGTGCACGACCGGGCCTTTTCGCTTCGATTCCGTTAAGACTTCGATAGGACAGCCATTCCGTGCCCGTTCGTATTTATTCGCTCGCGAAAGATTTGAAGGTCGACAGCAAAGACCTGGTCGATCTCTGCAAGAAAGCTGGTATATCCGGTAAGGGGTCCGCTCTTGCCAGTTTGTCGGACGAAGAAGCTCAGAAAATGACGGAATTCGTTCGCAACATGAATGCCGGGCCCGCCGTCTCCGCGCCCGCCCGCGCGGTTCCTGCGGCTGCCGTTCGTGA
>JBGTCJ010000492.1:0-4642 GCA_041748895.1 Pirellulaceae bacterium | reverse complement strand
GACGGGGGTCGACGCCGAGCCGCGCGAAGGCTTGCTCTCGCGCGATCGCCGGTGCTTCGCGAGCGGGAACGCCGTTGGGGATGATCGTGAATCGATCGCCATCGATGCCCTGCGCCGCATAGAAATCGCGCACCCCGGCGCTGTTGGTGGTTAGCCCTTGGGTCTTGTTGGCCAAATGACGATCGATCAGGAAATGGGCTGCCGATTTCCAAGGGTCGACACATCGTTCACTCCCCAGGACCACTGGCGTGCCGATCGACCGGGCCGCCGCGCGGCCGTACGCATTGGCTGCAAAAAGCCAGGTGTGGACGACGTCGGGACGGATCGCAGCGAGTGTTTTTCGGAGCCGAAAATAAGCCGTTGGATCGGCGCGAAATCGTTTTCCGACGACCGTCACGGGGATGCCCGCAGCCTCGAGCGTCGGTCGCAACGGCCCGTCGCGAGTCAACAGTACGACGTGTGTCGAAAACTCGTCTCGCGGTAGTCCCTGGGCGAGTAGACAAAGTTGTTTTTCGGCCCCACCCTGATCGAGCGTCGGGATGACCAGGGCCAATCGAATGGGCATAGCAAATTCCGATGGCTCATCGCGGCGGCGACGGAGAAATCATGGGACCCGTAAGCGATGACTGCGGGGAATTGGGTCGCGGAGCGATGGGTGCCACTTTTCGCGACCGCGATTCGACCAGGGTTGAAAACAACTGAATGTACTGGGCAATCGTTTCCGAGAAAGGTCTCCCAACCAGCAGCTGCTTGCGTGTCTCGACCGCCACCGATTTGGCAGCCACCGGATCGATCAATCGCCACTTGATGGCGTCGTGGAGACTTTCCGGGTTGTCCTCCTCGAACCAGGTGACGCCCCCCGCAGCTTCGCCTACGCTTTGCCGGCTCTCGCTCGCGTCGGCAATCACCACGGGCACCGCGGACGCGATCGCTGAGGCGAGTGTTTCATCGAGCGAATCCGACGACGAGGGGATGACTAACAGATCCAGCACACGAAAAATGTCATCCCAATCGACGAACGTGCCCGGCATGGCGATGTTCTGGCGGACACCCTCGTGCTTGAAATGGCGGTAAATTTCGTTCCGCATCGACCCGTCGCCCACGAACCAAAATCGCAGATCGGGCCAGACGCTCACCAAGTCGGGGATCGCTCTGGCGAGCGTCATCATGCCGCCCCAAGGTTCCATCTCGCCGCAGCATCCGACGACGAGACTGTCGCGATCGACGGCAAGATCGGCGTTGATGGCCTTCAGCGCCCGGCGCGATTGCTGGCGAGCGCTCGCGTCGTCGGGCAGAGCCGGTCCGGTCGGTGTGATCCCCCACACGATCCGGTGAATTCTCTCGGCAGGCCATTCACGGCCCACGAGCCTCTGGAGCGTCGCGACGCGAGAAACCAAAATCGCGTCGGCAGATCGGGCCGCCGCGACGATCCGTCGCCCGTGTCGCATCGAATCCCATTGCCGATCGTCAGCCGATCTCCCGGAACCGCTATGTTGCAGGACCACCGGACAACCATGCTGGCGTGCCGCCGAAACGACCACCGATGCCTCGTTGCGAATGGTCGCGACGAACATCAGGTCGAACCGACCGCCGTTCTGATCAAGCCAATACGCAAGTTGGCGAAGGTATCGCCCCATCGACCAATCGCTTCTTGGCGCCGCCGCCGGTCGATGAACCGTGATCTCGCGGTGGGTCAGTTCGTCAGGCCATCCCGAACCGTAATGAGGCGTCCAAACCTCGATCTCAATCCCCGATCGAGTCAACGCGTCGGCGAGGCGTACCGTCTGGCGGGCAGATTCAATGCCGAGGTGGGGCCAATAATGGCGGCTGACCATCAAGACTCGCACGTCACTTGCCTCAACTAGCCAAAATCACTCTTCAAATCACTCTCCTCCAACACGCCGAGGTAGGGGAGATTGCGATAGTGATCTTGATAATCCAAACCGTAGCCCACCACAAATTCGTCGGGAATTTCAAAAGCGACAAAGTCGGGCCGAAGAGTCACGTCATGCGGCCGCTGCTTGTGCAATAACACCGCCGAACGCACCGACAATGCCCCCAGCTCTCCCAACTCCTGCGTCAATCGATGAAGCGTTCTGCCGGTATCGAAAATATCGTCAACCAACAACACATCCCGCGACGCCACCTCGATCATCATCCGTCTGTCAACGGCCAATTCTCCCGGCGTCATCGCTCCACGATAACTGCTCGCTTGAATCACACCGACGCGAAGCGGCATCGACAACATTCGGATCAGGTCGGCGAACAGAACGAGCGAACCGGTCATCACCGCAATGATCGTCAGCGGTTGTCCGCCGTAATGTTCATCGATCTTTCCCGCCAACCGCTTCACACCCGCGTGAAGTTGCTTTTCGTCTAAAAGGATTCTCATCGGGCGCAACTGCTTAAAGGTTAAGATACGGGGAATGCGGCGGGCGTGCCGAACGTTTCGGTTTTTTCGCACGCGCCGCCACGGGGAGTCGATACTCAGGGAGCGGACGGATCGATCCCCATCGATGGCAGGGGGACCCCGTCGGTGGCACGTCGCGGGAGGGATCGGACTTGCCCCACGCTAGCGGTGATTACTCCTTCGCTTCGCACTCGGGTGTTTTCTCGCAATGACAAATTCGCAGCGGTTATACGCCGTTCGACGATTGCTTGCACACTGGGCTGGTGACCAAACCGACGTCGACACTTCGAGCCTGTGCGAGTCCGTGCTGATCCGGTCCGGATTCTACTGCGGACGGCGGTTTCAGTTCGGCCCCTACCACGCGATCTGGTTCATGGAGGAAGATCAGGTGAAAATCCATGATCCCTCCGGCCAGATTGTCGCCACGTTCGACCACTCATCGATCGATCGTTTGGCCGAGTCTGCGAGCGATGAGTTGGCCGGAGTGGAGGACCAGCAGACGTTATCATTGACGCACCATCGTCAACTTGACGTGGAGACGCGTCCGGCAGGGTTTGAACCGGAGGAGGCGTCCGACCGACCGTCGCAGCGGCGAGCCGCGTAGCGCGAATCACGCGCTGAAAGCCACATGAATCGACCGACTCAAGCCGAAGGCGAACTGACTGCCCTGCAACGTCGCTTCGGCGCGGCCTGGGAGTTGGTCGTTCACTGTTACCAAGAGTTGGGACGGGTTCGCGCCAGCGGGATGGCGGCGGAATTGACCTATCGGACCATCTTCTCCCTGGTGCCGGTGGTCGTCTTGGGCCTGGTGATGTTCCGCATCGTCGGTGGGCTCGAGGAGGTGCAGCGAACGGTCGAGAACCAACTCTACTCATTCTTCGGCGTCCCCGACGTTCCTGGTGACTACGGGAGCATTCTGGAACGTGACGCGGTCAACGACGATCTCGTCAGCGAGCCGCTTCCGCCCGGTGCGTTGCCGTCGGTCGATGCGACTGAAAAGCAGGCTACCAAACTCAAGGCGCAGGCCAGTATTCGTCAATCGTTGCACGAAGTGACTGCCAAAGTAGCGAATCTCGATTTCGCATCGATTGGCATCGTTGGATTGGTCCTATTCATCTATGCGGCGATCGCACTGGCCGACTCCGTCGAACAACTTTTCAATCTGATTTACGACGCCCCCGCCGATCGCCCACCCCACATTCGACTCGCGATCCACTGGTCGATCATCACGCTGGGCAGCGGCCTGCTCGCACTGAGCCTCTACTTGTCCGGCCAGTTCGTCGAATTCCTCGTCGGCGTGGTCCCAGGACATTCTTTTAGCGGTTGGTTCAACCGCATGCTCTCGGCACTGGCGAGCTGGGTCATGCTTTTTTTGCTTTACGCGCTGATGCCCAATACCCAAGTCTCCGCCCGCGCGGCGATTGTGGGTTCCGCGGTCGCCGCGGTGCTCTGGGAAGGGGCTAAGTTCGGCTTTCAAATCTACGTCGCCAAAGCCGTTCCCTACTCGGCACTCTACGGATCGCTCGGCCTGATCCCGCTGTTCCTGTTCTGGATCTACATCACATGGGTGATCGTCTTGTTCGGACTGATTCTCACGCAGTCGCTGCAGCGGCTACACGGGCGAGACCCTCGCCATCTGCGTGAATCGGTTCCCACGGCGCTCGTGGGCGATCCCGATTGGATGTTGCCGATTATGTTGGTGGTCGCTCGCGCCTTTGAGACCGGTAGTTTTGCCGACGAAATGGAGATCGCTGAGCGATTGCGATTGCCCGGTGGCGTCGTGCATTCGCTGCTCGGCAAACTCGAGGAGGCCGGGTTTGTGTGCCGACTGGCTAGCACCCCCGGACGGGAGGAGGGCGTGACGCTCGCCCGTCCATCCTCCTCGATCGGTGTTTGTGACATCTTGACGCTGGGGCATCAGATGGTTGAACAGCGGAATGAAGATCCCTGGCTGATGCTCAGCCGACTCAATCAAGCCCAACGGATGGCCGCCAACCAGTCGACGCTCGCCGATTGCTTGAGCCAGATCCCCGACGTCCAAAATCTCGTGGTCCAGAATCCCGAAGCTGAAAACGTCGAGTCATGACAGGCGGTCGCCGAAGCGAGGGCCTGGCAGCACGGTTGGTAAGGCGTCTGCGAGCGGCTCGATCAATCCGCCCCGCCACCACCTTCTCCGCCTGAACCGACCGCATTACCTCCACGCTCGCCGCCTCCGTTGCCGCGATCACCTCG
>JBGTCJ010000491.1:0-4996 GCA_041748895.1 Pirellulaceae bacterium | reverse complement strand
CGAACGGGAATCCCCGCCTGCCGCATAAACGCCTTGGTTTCGGCGATCGTGAACTGGCCAAAATGAAAAATGCTCGCGGCAAGAAAGGCGTCCGCTCGACCGTGAAGGATCGCGTCGACGAGATGTTGAGGGTGTCCCGCTCCGCCACTGGCGACGACAGGAATCGAAACCGCATCGCTCACAGCTCGAGTGACACTCAGGTCGTATCCGTCCCGTGTGCCATCGGCATCCATGCTCGTCAAGACGATTTCGCCGGCACCGAGCTGTTGGACCTCACGCGCCCATGCGACAGCTTCGCGGCCTGTCGAAACCCGTCCGCCGTGAATGTGCACCTCCCAAACTTCGTGCTCACCGTGTCGGACACGTTTGGGATCGATGTTGACAACGATGCACTGGCTGCCGAATCGGTCCGCGGCGCGGCGAACAAAATCGGGGTCCTTGGAAGCCGCCGAGTTGATCGAAACCTTATCACAGCCCGCTGAAAGAAGCGTGCGAATGTCGTCAATCGAGCGCACCCCTCCGCCGACCGTCAAGGGCATGAAAACTTGCTCGGCGCAGCGACGAACCACGTCGAGCATGATGTCACGCTTTTCGTGGCTGGCCGTGATGTCGAGGAAAACCAGTTCATCCGCCCCTTCTCGTTCGTAGCGCCGGGCTACTTCGACCGGGTCGCCGGCATCGCGGAGATTGACAAAGTTGGTTCCCTTGACAACCCGTCCCTCCGAAACGTCAAGACAGGGAATGATTCGTTTGGAGAGCACGGGTTAAGGTTCGTAGCGGGCGAAAATCATTCGGCCAGCATTGGTTTGCAGGATGCTAGTAACGACCACACTGAGTTCGCGTCCGATCTGGTGTCGGCCGCCTTCGATGACGACCATCGTACCGTCCTCGAGGTACCCGACGCCTTGATCCTGACCCTCACCGGGTTTGATGACCTTGATCTGGAAACCCTCACCCGGCAGCAGCCTTGGCTTGAGGGCATTGGAAATCTCGTTGAGGTTAATGACCGGCACGCTGTGAATCTGCGCCACCTGATTGAGATTGAAATCGCCGGTGACCACTTTGCCTTCGAGGTGCTTGGCAAGCAGGACCAATTTCATGTCAACCGGGTGACCTGAAAACTCGGGCAAATCACGGTCGAAGATCTGCAAATCCACCTTCGGGTCCGCACGCAGGCGATTGAGAATGTCCAACCCGCGCCGTCCCCGCTGCCGACGCAGTTTGTCGCTGCTATCGGCGATCGATTGCAGTTCGGCCAAAGCAAAACGCGGCAGAATCAACTGGTTGTCAAACACATTCGTCGCCACCAGGTCCTCGATACGGCCGTCGATGATCACACTGGTATCGAGAATCAGTGGCTTGAAACCCTTGACGTCTCGAACGAACTCGACGTAGGGAATCAAAAAGCGGAAATCGTCCTTGGTCTGAATCAGAATGCTGATGCAGAGGTAACAGAGGCCGACGGCGATCACGAGCATCACCGAACCGGAAACGCCGGATCGATCAAGCAAGGGAGCAGCGGCGATCCCGAGGATGTAGGTCAGCAATACACCCACGACCAACCCGAAATAGACGGCGGATATCGTGTCGATCCGCTTTCGCGGGATGTAGATGTCGCCAACGATCACGGCCGTTGCCACCCCCATGATCGCCAAAAAGACGAGCCAGGGGAGGTACGCGTCGCTACCGTTGGGCAGTGACGCGTTAATGATCGCCGTCGCACCCGCGGCGCAGATCAGAAAAACGCATCGAAGGATGATCAGAGCCATGCCGGAAGTGTAGTCGACTTGACACTCGATGCCCCAGGGGGGGCAACCACAATCGGGGCGTTCTATCGGCTGTCCAAACCGAAGCGATCGATCCGAGCGGTTATCGGGTCCGCCGGCCCGCCATCGCTTGGCCGCGGCTGCAACCGTCCGCGTCAGCGTCAGCGATCCGGTTCGTTGACTCTGCGATTCTGATCACGCAACTGAGCCATCGTTTCGACGACGGCTTCGGCCCAGCACACGGTCGCCCTTTTTAGGTCCGAACGCTCCACGTGTTGGTCTCCCTCCTTGGTCATGGCTTCGACCCGCGACCAATCAATTGACCATCCACGCTGGTGCGCGGCGGTGCGGAGCGCCACCATCATTTCTCGTAATTTCCGGAGCAGTTCGTCATTGGGGCGAGCACTGCAGCTGCTGTAGGGTGCCGCTCGTGCGATTCGATTCACGCCGCCGGGGCGGAGCTTCGACAGCCCCCCGCGAATCTGAACGACCGCCACGATCGCGGCGATCGCCGCCAGGATGAGCGCGACGACCATCGGCCCGATACTTCCAAACCATCCCAACGTGAGGCCGGCGACCAGACAGAAACCGGCGGTTCCCAACAGCGGCCAGGGCAATGGATAAGCGGTCATTCGTCGCGCCGCCCGCTCCGCGCCTTTTGAAGCGGACGCGATTTCGTTTCCCACCTTGACAATGATGACCGTGCTGTTGTCGGGGCCACCGCGAAGATTAGCCAAGTCAATCAAAATCCGCGCCGCACGCTCAGGGCTCATCGAAGCCAAAATCGGACCGATCTCGTCGTCACTGACTTGCCCGCTCAGCCCATCACTGCAAAGCAGAAAACAATCGTTGGGCCGAACCGCGAAGGGGCCCTCGATATCCACCGCCACCTGCGCCGACGGCCCCAGGGATCGAGTGATGACATTCTTGGGGATGGAGTGACGCAGCGCGCTATCGGGGTGCACTTGGCCGCTGGCCTGCATTTCCCAAACCAAGCTGTGATCGAACGTCAACTGCTCGAGCTTGCCGTCGCGCAGCCGATAGATCCGGCTGTCACCCACGTGCGCGATCAACGCCCCCTCGGGCAAAAGGACGAGGGAACTGGCGGTCGTTCCCATATTGAAAAACTCAGGATTTTCCTGTCCGCGGCGATGGATCTCCGCGTTCGATTCCTCCACGGCGGAGCGAAGCGAATCCGCGGGGCTGCGATTCGTGCCCCGGAGGTAGTAAAGCGGAATCTTCTCAGCCGCCATCCGGCTGGCCAATTCCCCCGCCGCATGAGCCCCCATCCCGTCCGCGACGACGAACAGGTGGCCGCATCGCTCGAACCTCTCAGCCGAATCGGAGGGCACGATGGCGTACGAGTCCTGATTGTTCGCACGGCGCATACCGACATCTGAGATCGCAACGAACTCGATGCCGGGTTGCCAAGTATCAGCCACAATCCGCAGGGGGTAAACGGAATCGATCAGCGAGAAAACACAACGGAATACTCCGATTCCTGCCGTGAGCGGCTTGGACATGGTCGGACAGCCACGGGTTCCATTCGCAAGTATGCGTCCACGACCACACGTTCACCAGCACCCCGCCCGAGGAATCGCACGACCTCCGCAGGACGTTGAGGATTCTGACGGTTGTGAAGACCTGGCGAAGGGATTTCGGAGGTCGGAGCGTCAGTTTGACGGGTCGCCCGATGCCCCAGGCACATCGCTGACCGGATTATCGGCGAAGGGATCCGCGTCGGCTGAGCGGATGATGTTGAAGTGTTTCTCGTCCATCACATCGTCGCTGACCACCCATGGTGAGCCGTCGCTGCGGCGATACATCCTTCGGGCCTCCTGTGCCGAAAGCGGTCGAGCACCAACGCGTCCGAAAACGGCGGTTTGATTGCCGCTCTCGTCAACGGCCCGATCGCGGTCCATCCCACGACTAATGGCTAACGCATGGCCCTCCTTAGGAAGCTTGAAGGTAGCCACAAGATTCGGCGCCGGTCTTGGGCTGAAGCCATCATTGCCTTCGACCTCGGGACTGGTCAGTTGGATCACGCGAAGCCCGTTGATGCCGTCGGCAACGTAGGCGAATTCACTCACGTTGGTGATCCCGAGCTGCACATCGTGGGCATCGTTGATGCATCCACCCGCTGAGTAAATCTGGTCCACGAACGCGTGTTCAGGCCGCGTGACATCGAGAATCACCAAGCCATGTTTGCCCGCGGCGACGTACGCGTAGGTCCGCGCGACGTAGATCCCATGAGCGTCTTCCACTTCGACCTCGTGTACCACCCGAGGCGTCGCCAAATCGGTCACGTCGAGCACTTTGACGCCATGATCGTCGGTCACGAACGCGTAACGGAACTGAACGGCGATCGAGTGCGGATGATGAAAGTCGTCGATTACCGAGGTCACTTGTGGACAGGTTGGATCGTTGAGGTCGATCACAACCAGCCCCGCGTCGCAGCCGATGTAGGCGTAGGTTCCCGCGATCGCAATCGACGAAGCGCCTTTCAGCAGGTTGTTGGGGTTGAACGTCAGCGTCCGTTCAAGAAAATTGTTGAGCGGGTTGCCATCGAGTAGCGTTCCGGCGCCCACCAGAATCAAACCTTCTTCGCGATCGGTGAAGTACAGGTAAGCGTAGAGGGGATGGACGGCCGACTCCTCGTTCGCCGGATCCTGCACGCGAGTCGGATCGGGCGCGTTGGTCGAGGGAGCCGCAACCGCAGTGGCGTATTTGCTACGCACGTAGAATCGCTGGCCGAGCGGCGAGACAGGTGCGGACGTGATCCGCTCGGCAAAAGCCTTGTGATCGATGAACGCGATGTCGAAAACACGCAGACCTGCCTCGCCGCAGGCCGCGTAGATATACTCGCCGCGGTGCTGCAGATCGAGAATCTCGGGCTTGCGGTAGCGAGGCGAGAGCGTTTCGATGATGTCGCGGCCCGGATGCTCGTGACTGTGCTTGAGTATCCGCCCATTCTCCAGATGCTCTCGGTAATGATCCGGGTAGGCGATCGCCTGAAGCGAACTGCCAATTACGGCTTGCGGCTCGTTCTCCTCGGTCACGATGACCGCTTCGAAACCGTGCTCGCCAGCGGCGACGTAGCAATACTTGCCGATAAAATTCGTGTATCCGGTTCCCTGCATCAATAACTGCGCCATGACCGCGTTGTTGTCACCAGCCGCAGAGAGGTGGCAATCGGTACAGGACTTCGTTTCGTAAACGCCCGCGCGGCT
>JBGTCJ010000490.1:0-3994 GCA_041748895.1 Pirellulaceae bacterium | reverse complement strand
GGCACATCGTCGGCAACCGACCTGATCGCTATGAACCACGCGTGTTGAAACGACGAGCCAAAGGCTATAAGCTGATGCAGAAGCCAAGACTCGAATACAAACCCTGTGAGGCATGAGAGTTACACCGATTAAGTGCCATTCCCTTCAGGTCTCGTTCTGGGGCTTTTTTGAAAACGAATTCCCGCGTGCCCGTGCCTTTGATTCGAGGAGGTCTGTATTTCGGCTGATGGCGAGTCTTGTCCAGATACGGTTTCCCAATTTGCTCATAAAACGCGGCGATGGCTTCCGGGCGACCTTCTGGCGGAAGGTTCTTAATCCAGTCTCGAATGTCCTGTGTTCGCGGACGTGGAAGTTTGACAGTCGATGCGTCTGGCATCTTATTCTCCTGAGCGGTGGCCTCGACGACGAAACACAACGCAAAAACTGTCAGGACGGCGGCACCCATTATCGCAGGTCGCGATCGACGCTCCAGATTTGAGTACAACGCTCGGTTCTTCGTACGATTCTTGACCGCTTGATTGGTTGTCGTGTCATTCATAGTCAGCTCTTCAAATCTTAAGAGAAGTATTGCATGACCGCGCGTGGCGATGTCAGGCATCGGACACTTTTAGATCTTCGGCGAGTTGGCGAAGAATGTTTTTCCACTCGCGTTTGAACGCGCGCGAACCGGGCGCGCGCCGCGTAATCAATCGGGTCAACTGTGGGAACACGATGGGAAACAAAGTCACCGCGGTCATGACCAGGTTCAGCATCGCGGGATCGTACTTCTCCGACACTTGTCGTGTCTCTTGGAGCTTTGCGATGGCATTCGTGAGCTCCTGATAGTAGGCCCGCCGCGAAGACTCCTCGACGATCTCGCCTCCCTTATCGTTGAGCGCTTCACGGATCAATAGTCGCAGGTAATGTGGATCTCCAAACGACTGTTCGAACCAGTATTCGAGAGCGGCCGCCAGTTCGTCGGGCATGCGATGCGCCAGATCCGTGCGTTGTTCGACCTTGTGACGAAGCACAGCTTCGAACAGTCCCATTTTGTCCGCGAAGTGGCGGTAGGCGAGCGATTTGTTGTATCCGGCGCGCTGGGCGATTGCTTCCATCCTCGCCCCCTCGAATCCACGCTCGGAGAACTCGTCGATAGCGGCCAACAGGATCGCGTGGGCCGACTTCGTTGCAACGGTGGAACTTGCCGCATCGGAGAGCTCGGCGGACTTCGTTTTGACGGCCTTGTCTGGGGTTGCCACGGGACCGGATGCCATTTCATTCCGCTCGCTTCCGCGCCATTTTATGATGTTCAGGCTAGCTGCATCCCTAACGGTAACGTTTCCGTTACACGTGTCAAGCCTCTTCGAGCGGCAATTCTCTTCGAGCGGGCGGGCATTCATGCTCCTGTTGTCGCTCTGGGACTATCGGAACCGCCGAAGTGCGGTCGCGCGGAAGCCTCGGGATCGCCATTTCCTGCTAAAGTCTGCCGAGCCGCCGAGATATTGACGTGATCGTTCCTCAGAAAGTGGCGATTCTTGGCCACATCGCAAAAAGAGATTGGCGTAGAATCGGTTTCGTCACTTCCAACTTCAACTGAGACCGCAGTCGTCTGTCGCGTAAGGGCTCGGTTTTATTTTGGACGATCGGTGCATTGGAATGGATAGCCGGAAACCAAGGAACTTCATGTCTCGCGCCTCCGCATTGGCTTTGGTGTGGTGGATATTGACGCGTGGCGATTGGGGATCTTGGATTTTTGGTGCACCTGTCATTGCGGCGGTTGTGTTTTGGCGACTCGAGGAGGGCGCTGCGGATCATGGACGGTTTCGACCCTGGCAACTGGTGACATTCCTACCTCATTTTTTCTGGAAGTCTCTCACAGGCAGTTGCGATGTGGCTTGGCGGGCGCTCAACCCACGGATGCCGATCTCGCCTGCGATCACGCCGTTCGTATTCCGTTTGCCACCAGGAAGCGTCGCCCGAGTCTTTTGTGCAAACTGCTTCAGTATGCTGCCCGGGACGTTAAGTGCGGCATGGAACGACGACACCTTATTGGTGCACCTCTTGGTGGACGGACCTGAGCCGATTGCTGATTTGCGTGCTTTGGAAGACCGGGTCGCCGCGATGTTCGGCCACGACCTGAACGATGCAACGGCCGAGAATTTCTCGTGAAAGACCTCGAATTGTTCATCGCGTTTTTATTGCTGCTAAACTTCTTTGTCGGCTTGCTGCGTGTCTGGTGGGGGCCGACCTCTGCCGATCGAATGCTTGCGGCGCAGCTGTTCGGCACAACCGGAACCGCAATCTTGTTGTTGTTAGCCGAAGGGTTGTCCAATGCGTCGCTGCGCGACGTCGGACTCGTGTCCTCGCTTCTGGCCGCGATCTCCACCATCGTTTTTGTGCGTCGCTGGGCTTACCCTTCTACACAAGACGCCGGCGGCTTTGATGAACGCTAGTGAGTGGGTCGGTGGTGTTTTGATTGTCCTTGGCGCTATGTTCTTTTGTGCTGGTACGATCGGGTTGCTGCGATTTCCGGATGTCTACACGCGGCTGCACGCCCTGACAAAAGCCGACAATATGGGTTTAGCACTGATCATTTTCGGGTTGGCCTGGCAAGCCGAATCCTGGTGGGACGTCGCAAAGCTCATTCTTACTTGGGGGCTCGTCATGTTGTCAGGAACGACCTGCTGTCATATCGTCGCCCAGGTCGCACTTCGAGCCGATATCGAACCTTGGCGCCAGCGATCCGGTGAACCGTCTGCGGGACACGGAGGAATGCCTGATGACCGGTAGCCTCGTTTGGTTTGACGCCGTGATGGGATTGTCATTGGTGGGGATTGCGGCTGGAACACTGTTGGCTAAACAGCACTTTCAGTCGACCGTGATGTTTATATTTTTCGGGTTGATCATGGCGATCGCTTGGTGTCGGTTGGAAGCGGTCGATGTTGCCCTGGCCGAAGCGGCGATCGGATCTGGATTGACCGGCGCTCTGCTGCTCAATACCCTGGCCGCCGTCCGGCGGCATCACGCTCAATCACCAGAAGATCATTCGCGCGATCGACGATCGAAGGATTCCCGGAACGTCGCGGCCGCGTCGCCGGTGGCAACTGGAAACTCCCGGCGACTGACGGGACTGCTAATCGGTGCATTCTCCACCATCGCCGCTGTAACACTGGTCCCGGTTGTCATTCCACTGGCCACCGCTGGAAACTTGCGCGGGATCACGTCGGTCGATTTGCTGCCTGCCAGCGGGGTCGATAATCCGGTGACAGCGGTACTATTGAACTTTCGCGCTTACGACACCCTGTTGGAAGTCGCAGTCCTTCTCGCCGCCGTTTTTGCCGTGTTGCCGGTCACCCAGTTTGCCTCAGGGCTGGAAAAGACACCGCCTTTGGGTCCGGTCCTGGCCACCTTCATCAAGTTGTTGGTACCGCTGGCGACAATCGTGGCGACGTATGTGCTTTGGGTCGGCACCAAGGCGCCCGGAGGCGCCTTTCAAGCGGCCGCCATTCTCGCAGCGGTCGCGGTGTTGTTGATCCTAGCCGGCGCGACGCCTCCGAATTGTGCGTTGCGTCGCTGGCGAATGCTGTTGACCATGGGTCCGTTCGTGTTCTTGATCGCAGCGGTCGAAGGGGTGTTTGCGGGTCGCAATTTCTTGGAGTATCGCCTGCAATGGGCGGGTGTCACGATCACGATCATCGAGGTGGCCCTGACCGCTTCAATCGCGTTGATCTTGACGATGTTGTTCAGTTGCACATTGCCTACCAATAGCGAGTCGGTGATCGATAGTCCCGGTGCTACCGGCCCGACGGCGCGATCGAACACGAATCCGTAGCCGTCCGAATCAAGCGGGGTGCACCCTGGTAAACTTCCCGCTGGCATGACCGACAACGAAAGCGAAGAAATATGATGACGCCCATCTTGGTTTATACATCGACCGGTGTTGCCCTGTTCTGTTTGGGATTGAGCGGACTGTTCATCTGCGATCACCCACTGCGCAAAATCTTGTCAATGAACT
>JBGTCJ010000489.1:0-12585 GCA_041748895.1 Pirellulaceae bacterium | reverse complement strand
GAAGCCGGCTCGATCGCGTTGCCAGGATTGTCGTCGAGCGCCCGCGGCGGAGCCGGGCCGGCATCACTCGCCGGCATCGACGCTTTGCAGGAATCGTCGCTGGTGATTTTTGAGGAGGAAGTGGAACGAGTGTCGTCGGCCCCCGCCATCGCAACGCTTTCGGCAGTCATTGGAACCGCTATCTTTTGGCTGTTGATGCTCGGGCCGATCGTCGCGCTCTACGGTCACTACTTGACCGCCAGTGTCCAGGCGATTCGAGGCACAGTCGGCACCGAGACGATATCCAAGAGTCTGGAGCGGTTCCCGCACCCCGACATTTCGATGATGTTCACCAGTCTGCTGCTATCCGTCCTCCCGGCGGCTATCTTTGCAATGATCGTCCTTTCGTGGGCCCAATCACGATCGCGCGTCGATGGTGCCGAGAGAAGAATTAACGAGAGGCATCGCGAGGTGATCGCACGTCTGCAAAGAGACAGTATCCTGCGGCTCGAGTGGGACGATCCGCTGTTGGCCGACGCGGAGTTCCTCCTAAGCATCGGCGAGCATTCCCAATGGGCCACGAACACGCCGCCGCGCCGTCGGGCTGACGCGGTGGGGCAGGGCGAGGAAGGGTGACATGATCGGATTGCCTCGATTGCTCGCACAGGCCGACAACTCGGTTACCGAGGCTAGCGGCGTGTGGGAAATCATCTTCAGCGGAGGCATCGTGGGCTTGCTGATCCTCTTGATCCTGCTTGCCCTCAGCATCGCCGCGGCCTACCTGATCTTCGACCAATTCATGACGCTGCGCCGGAGCGAAATCGTCCCCGAGGGTCTCCCCGAGATGGTTCGCCAAGCATTGCTGCGAGGCAGCGTCGCGGAAGCCGATGCAGCCTGCCGAAGGAAACCAAGCGTTTTGGGATACACGTTGCTCTGCGGTCTCGCCGAGCTCGATTTCGGTTGGCGCGAGGTCGAGAAGGGGGTCGAGGACGCGTTGGGCCAGCAGATGGCGCGGCTCATGCGGAGGATCGAATACCTGTCGGTGATTGGCAACATCGCTCCGATGGTGGGACTGCTCGGCACCGTAACCGGGATGATCTTCGCCTTCCAACAGGTCGCTCGATCGGCGGGTTCGGCGGGCGCCGGTGACCTCGCCGAGGGGATCTATCAGGCGCTCGTGTCGACCGTCGGCGGTTTGTTGGTCGCCATCCCTTCGCTCGCAGCCTACGCGGTGTTGCGGAATCGTGTGGACGCCCTGATCGGAGAAGTGGCGCACCAATCGGCCCACGCGCTGGCCCCCGTCAAACGACGACCGACATCGGCCAAGAATGTAAAACTGGGTTGATCGAGCTGCACGGGTTACAATCGGGTGTTACGTGCCTCTCCAATGTCAAGGAATTCGATGCAGCCCGGCGATACGCATTCGAGGGACGATGTCACGCAGTGGATTCGGTCGTTGGAATCGGGCGACGAAACCGCGGCGGCGGAGCTCTGGGACTATTGTTTCCCGAAGCTCCTAAAGTATTCGCGTAAGAAGCTACCCGACCATCTGCGGCGCGTCCTGGATGAGGAGGATGTTGCACTGAGTGTCTTCAAGAGCTTTTGCGTTGGCGTGGCAAAGAACTCACTCGGCGACATCCGTGGTCGGGACGAGCTCTGGAAACTGCTCTACTGCATCACGTCGCGGAAGGCGCAGCGGTACATTCAATATCAGGTCCGTCAGAAGCGAGGCGGCGGACAGGTCAGTGGAGAGTCGGTCTTTCAGATGCGGCGAAACGGTCAGACTCCTCGTGGGATCGATCAGGTCGCTGGGGACGAGGAGACTCCCGAAATGAAGGCCGAGATCGCCGAGCAGTGTCAACACCTGATGGATAAACTCGCGGACGAAATGTTGCAGACCATTGCGCTACTTCGTCTGGAGGGTTACTGCGTCAACGAGATCGCCGCACGCGTTGGGTGTGCCAAGCGATCGGTCGAACGACGTATTCAACTGATTCGCACCATTTGGAAAGACGACATGGAACCGTCGTCCACCGAATGACTTCGTACGCATCCGAATTTGCAAATGACTCATTTCGCCCTATCCCTCCAGTCACTACGAGACATCGAAGCGATTTGCACGCGCTTCGAAAACAGCCCGCCGGCCGCGCGAGATGTCGAATCTTGGCTCGGTGACACGACCGGCGTCATGCGTTCGCGGCTGAGAGAAGAGCTGACCAGCCTCAAGGACGAAATCGAAGGCACGGCATCGGACCACCGCCTGGTCGCTGCGAGTGGTGGTCGCTACCGCTTCCTCGAGCGAATCGGCTACGGCGGAAACGGCGCCGTTTGGCGAGTTTTCGATACAAAATCCGAGAGACCGTTGGCAATCAAGATGCTCCATGGTGCCATGCAAGAAAACGCATTCGCGTTGGCTCGCCTTCGCCGCGAGGCGTTGTTAACCGGATCGCTGCAGCACCCGGGCATTCCGCCTGTCTATGACCACGATCGTCTAGAAGACGGCACGCCCTTTTTTTCCATGAAGTTGGTTGAAGGGGTGACTCTGGCAGAACGAATCCGCCAACCTGCGGTGCTAGAGGACGACGCTGAACAGCTGTTGGGGATTTTTGAGCAGGTCGCTCAGGTGTTGGCTTACGCACACGCAAGCGGTGTCATTCACCGCGATGTCAAACCTCACAACATCATGGTCGGGAGTTTCGGTGAGGTTCAGTTAATGGATTGGGGCATGGCGAAACGCATTGGCGACGATCCGGCGACCGATCCACAGGTTTCGAAGCTCGCCTGTGACGTCACCAATCCGAGCGAAGCCGCGTTAGCGCCCTCATCTCTCGCGTCCGCTCACCGTCCCTGGTCAACGTCTTGCTTCAGCTTGACGTCCGAAGGAGACATCATGGGCACGCCCGCCTACATGGCTCCCGAACAAGCCAAGGGTGAAACTAACTTGATTGACTCTCGAAGCGATGTCTTCGGGTTGGGAGTGATTCTGTTCGAAATTCTTACAAGGTCGCGTTTTCACGAGCGGCTGGATTCGAGTGAAATTCTTCTTCAAGCCGCGGTGGCCGATTATGGAGAAGCGATCCGGCGACTCGATCGCGTGGTCGGCAAAGACGCGTTAAAGGATCTTTGCCGAAGTTGCTTGCACCCGCAGCGTGACAAACGCCCTCAGGATGCCGGAGTGGTTGCCGAGGCGGTGTCACGATACTTGTCCGGCGTTCAAGAGCAATTGCGAAAATTGGAGGGCGAGCATCAGGCCGCACTGATTCTGGCGGAGTCGGAAGGGAAGCAGAGAAGGGTGTTGGCAGGTATGGCAGGATTGGTTGGCGCCGTGCTGGTCCTGGGAATCCTCGGTGTGGCTTGGCAGTGGAAACAGGCCGTTGACGCCAATCAAAGGACCCACGGAGCGCTCGCCCTCGCTGACGCGAGGTTTCAACAATCCCAAGCGGTGGTGGACAAATATCTGAGCGAGGTCGCGGACAGCGATAGCCTTCTCGCGATAACCCCGGGTGCGGACCAAGTGCGTCGCCGCTTGTTGGAAAAAGCACGCGAATACTACGAGCAATTTCTTACCGAAGCCGGAAACGATCCGCGGCTGAACTTCGAAGCCGCGACCGCCTACACTCGACTCGGACAGATCGGTCAAGTCCTTTCGCCCGGCCGCGAGGATGTGGTTGAGCTATACGAACGAGCCATCCACCTGTTCGAACATGCCGAACGTGTCGGGGGCCAAGATCCAAAGGTCATTCGAAGTGTGGCGTCGGCGTATGACGCGATCGGAAACGTTCGACTATCGGCCGAGCGGTTCCAGGAAGCAGGGCAATCCTACACACGGGCGATCGAATTGCTCAACCAATGCTTGTCCATCGTCAAAGACGACAAGGACCTTCTGGCATTAGCCAAGGCGACGCATAATCTCGCGCTGAGCCGCGAAAAAGACGGCGACATCGAGCAAGCATCCATCCTTTTTGACGAGGCCCTGACAATCGCCGCCCCCGTTGTGGAAGCACACCCGGACGATCCCGAAGTGTTGCTCGCTCTGGGGAATATGTACTCCAACGCGGGGGTCCACCGTGGGTTCAAGCTCCGCGATTGGAAGGGTTCATTGCAACTCATTGATCGGTCCCTCAAGCTTCGGCAACATTTGGTCGCGATTCGTCCGGGCGACCATCGAAACGAAAACGCGCTCGCGGTCTCCTACAACAACATTGGCATCGCTTACTATCAGGCCAAGGAAGTGGATGAGAGTCGAAAGGCACTCGAATTCGCCGCCGAGATAAGAAATCGACTGATTCGTGACCACCCCGCCATCCCTGAGTACGCCAGGCAACTTGGAAAAACTTATACCAATCTGGGCACGTTTTGCGCTAAACAGGGACTCTCGGCGGAAGCCATCGCAAACTACGAGCAGAGCGTCAAGATGAGTCTGCTTCATGGGGACAAACACCCTGAGGTTCTGGATCATCGCAGGACAGCGATCGACGCGCTGGTTAGCTTGGCGGCGACTGATCCCCGGTCCGAACGAGCGCATTCGGCCATCAAGCAGGTCGTGGATCTCTATCGGCTGATGCTCGCCGAGCGTCCCGAATCCATCGCATTCGCCACAAATCTAATTTTGTTTTCGTTGATCACTCCCGGGAACGATCTTCAGGCCCTTCTCGAGCTGAGCGATCGCGTTGGTCTCGACCGGAAGGCCTCCACCGAACGTGAGCGCGCGGTCCTTGGCCTGCTGTTGAGTCGCGCCGGAAATGCGGCGGAGGCGTTGGAGTATTTGGAGAGCATCGAATCCGAGCAACGTGATTGTCTTGCGTGGAGCGCCCTGGCAATGGTGCAGACGCAACTCAACACAAGCGAGGCGGCGGGTGCAAGCCTTCGCAAAGCCAAATCCAAACTCAAAAAAGATTTTCCCGACTACTCCGACCTCACTTTGATTCAGTGGGTCGAGGAAATGTTAGGCGAAGAAAATCTCCTATCGGTTAGCGATTGAGCCATATGCCGTTCTTTTGTCCCGAGGGAATTTGGGAGTGTCTGCGGCACGGTATGTCGTATGAAAACACGACTCATGGCTGCGCGGTACAGCGCCCTCGAGCCGCTCCACGGCGGGGGTCATAGCTGGCTCAGACGCCATTCAACCCAGCGAAACATCTCCTCGTGGAGACTCGCTTTGGCTGGGTCGTCGGCGTCCGGCGCAATACCCGATGCTCGGGGCAGTAGTTTCGCTCGCACGTGGCTGTAGCGCTGGCGAGCCGCCGACGCGTTGCCGCGAACCATGGCCGCCTCGGCAAACTGAAGCTGCTGAAGCAATGGACCCTGCGACGGCGTGTCTCCCACCGACTCGTGTTGTCTTGCCTTTTCGACCAACTGATCGAACGAGGGCAATTGGCCGCCGACGCCTCGATGCCGCATCATACGATCGCGAGTCAACAGAATCCCAACTGCCGCGACGCAGAGTGCGATCACGACGATCTGCATCCATGTCGATGACGATTTGACTGGAGAAGATTTGCTGTCGATCACGCTGGGTCCGGAGGAAATCGTCGGCCTCACTTGGGACACGCGTGGTGACCCGACTTCTGACGGCGGCGAGTCGGTCGATGAATGTCTCGTTGACGCGTGCACAGATGGTTTGGTGGCAGGCGAAGGGTCCTCATCGAACTCGATGGCCAACTGAATCTCGCCCGGCAAGGTGAGGAGGTCGGTGTCAAACCATCGGTCCGCGGCTTTGGGATGAAGGGTGCGTCCGCCCAAGTTGATCGCGGCATTCGTTCGATTGTGTACCGTGTAGCCACCCTCGCGGTACTCAAGTGTCAACGTGTGCGAGGCGAGTTCTTCGTAGGGTAAGGTCAGGTCCATATCCGGACCATTGCCGATCCTCAGCACGTTGCGATTGATCGGGTGGCATGTTCCCGCGCCGACGCCGGACTGAATCAGAATTCTCGCACCCATCGTGATCAATCCCTCACGCCGATGACGTTCATGACAGCAGGCAACAGTAGCGGACCCAGGACCACAATCAGACACGCGATCATGACCAACATCCCCGGGAAAACGATCTGCACCTCGGCCTCGGCAGCCGCCTTTTCACCCCACTGTGACCGTTTGATTCTCATCTGTTCGGCTTGCTCCGAAAGGATCGAACTGAGCGGGGTTCCCAATTCTTCTCCCTTGACAATGCTCGAGATCAGTTCGCCGACCTCCGCATCCGGAATCCGCTTTTTCAATTCCTGCAGCGCGGAACGGCGCGTTCGACCGGCCGCAATTTCCGCGAGCATGGTGCGAAGCTCTTCGGTTAATGGGTGATCGGGTTCTTCTTCCGCGATGGTACGGAGACACTCTTCAAAACCGCCACCCGCTCGCATCATGAGTGCGATCTGGTCGATGACGAACGGTAGCCGAAGTCGCTGACGCCTTAGCCGAGACGCGAAATGATTGAGCACCGATGACCGGCACAAGAACGGGTACGCCAAAATCAATCCGATCCCGAGGAACAAGGCAAGTTGCCAAACGCCCGTGAGCGATACGAGTGCGATCACCGCTCCGCCAACCAAAATGCCCTCGATGGTTTGGGTAGCCAAAAACTCTCGAGACTTCCAAGGTCTCCATTTCGGGTGCGACCCGAGCGCCCTTTGCAAACGGTCATCGGCGGCGTCGAGATTCGCATCGAGTGTCATCGCGAGGGAGCGCGCCCCGGATTCGAAAGTGCGGTAGACCCAGCTGGACTTTCTGAGGGCGCGACGACGGTTCGCTTCGTAGTGTGCAATTTCGACGCCCACCGATTCTCCGACCGACCTTAGCACCCACGCGCTCAGCAGGGCGGCGGCCAAACCGGCGGATCCGGAAGCCAGAATCAATTGCCCCGTTTGCGAGGCCGCCATTTCGGTGATCGCCATGGTGAACATTTCATCCGCCTTGCAGCGGCGATCGTCGAGGAGGTTCCGGGGCCTCATCATCCTGCTGGTACAACTGCACGAGTCCATCGCTGTCGATCGCAAATTCATAGGTGTTTCCACCCCGCAGCCGATAACGCACGTCTCCAGATCCGCTCGCGTACCGAATGAACCAAACTCGTGACTCAACGACCGACTGGGCATACCCGGGCTGGATCGTGTACGGGTACTGGGAGTTCGACGATTCCAATCGGTAGCTGATCGATCGACCAAACGAAGGCGGACAACGAATCTTGAATTCCTCGTTGCTGACGTTGGTTGCTCGTACCGGCGGTATTGATGACCGTTCCTGTGAGGATGGAGTCGTTGAGGATGGGGCGGTTCGCGATTGAATCGATGGTTGGGGAACGACCTGTCGCGGTTGGTTCGGTAGCGGACGAGGGTTCGGGGAGATCACTCGCGGCGCTGTGCGGCCTGGGGACGAGTCGAAGAAGCCCCCCGAATCAAAGTTCCCTCCCGAATTATTTTGTCGACCGCTTTCGTTAGGAATACCGAATCCCTGCGCCTGCCCCTGAAAGTTCGAATCGTTTTGAATACCGGGGGCAGTCTGGTTGCTGGGGCCAGTCCTCGAATTTCCAGGTACAGTGCTCGGATTTCCAGGGGCAACGCGTGAATTTCCAGGGACCGCTCTCGAAATCTCGCGCTGCAACTGACGACCCAATTGGTCCAAAAAACCTTGAGCGGAGAGGTCGCTTGATAGCCACGTCATCGCTCCAAAAAAGATCGCGAAAGATAGGTGGCGTAGATTGTTCATCGGGGCTCCCGGAGGTTTCGAGCGGAATGACACGAGATCGCTATGGAGCTTCGATCAACTCAAATGCACTGAGCTGACGACTCGCGGCGGGTACGAATACGACCGGATACAAAGCATCGGCCGACAATTCACGGAACTTTGCGGACCACCCGGTCGAAGCTTCCTCGTACGAGAGCAATCCGTCGGGCGGAGTCGGCCAGGAGTCCAGCGTGGGATCACCGACCATCTCCTCGACGGCCGCTGTGAGAAAACTTGGCCCATCGCCCTGCGACTTCGGCACGCGCTGCTGGAGCGCGGTTGAGGACAAGAACACCGTTCCCAACTCGGGCGCTGCGAGATCCAAAAGCGGATTTCGAAGTCCGGGCTTCAGCGCCCGTTCGCTCGGGCGAAGATCCAGAAACGCGATCCGTCGACAACCCGGTAAATCCGTGTGCAGTGAATTCACAAATTCTCGCCACGAGACCGCGGTCGCCCGCAGCCGCTGAATATCCACATCGTGAGCGCCGATGTAGAAATTTTCAGACGGATCGATGAAGGCGTCCGCGGAAAGGTAGATCACGACGGTATCGTCCGATTTGACTTGATCGACCATCCACTGGAACCCATCGAGGATCGCCGCTCGAGTCGCCCGCTCGCCAGTCAACACACGCGTGGAAACGTCTCGATAGAGTCGTCCGCCGGCTTGCTGGCTCATGACCTCTGCGAATCGCTCCGCGTCGTTCACCGTTTCCCGCGTGGGTGAACCCGCTTGATCGGCCAACGAGGTGCCGATGGCTAAGACGATCAAGTTGCTTCTGGCGATCGCAGGCGGAGCCCCGCTCGCAGGCGGAGGCTCCGCAACGTTGAGCAATACCGACTCCGATCCTCGCGAACTCGGATTGAGGGCAACCCACTCGACCCAATGCTCTCCAGCGGTCAAGGTCAATTCGTGAGAGATCGTCATTTCCGTTTCGACCGGGGAATCGGGAACGACCGTCTTGATCGCGATGCCGTCAACCAACAGAGTCACTTCCCGGATTGGTAAACCGTTGGGACTGCGGATGACCGCTTCGACCTCGATTTTGGAACCATGCGATGCGGAGCCGGACTCGGGCTTGAGAATCTCGACCACGGGTGGGTGATGGAGGGCCAGATCGGACGGACTTCGAAAATCGAAACTGGCCGATTCGTCGCGTGCTCGATTGGCACCACGGATCGCCTCGGCCATCGCCTGCCCGTTGATCAGACGATCGATGATATCGGGTCGATAAAGCAGCTCGCGAAAATGTCCAACTGGAAAGTACGCCGCGCTTCGGTCAGGACCGCGGTTGATATGCCATCCGATCATCTCTTCCGCCCCCGGCGAGGCATCGTAGTACCCCTGAGGCGTCCAGAGGATCCACTGATTTTGGTCACCGATGTAGGCGCTCAGGATTGGCTCCGAGAAGTCGTACCCTTGCGCCATGGTCATCTCGAATTTGTAGGAAGATCCGTCTCGGCGCATGGTGACCGGCACAACTTGACCAGGGCGGTAGTCAAACTTCCCAGCCAACATCTGCTCGTACACATCCTTCATGGACATGCCATCGACCGATTCGATCCGATCACCGACCTGGACACCCGATCGCTGCGATGACGATCCCGCCATAACCTGGGTGACAACCGAATTCTCGAATTTGAAATCAAAGATTCCGGTCGGGACGGGGGCCTCAAGACTCCACCATCGAATCGTCCGATCGGAGGAACCACTGAGCAAAGATCGCCCGTGCTCCGCAACACTGATCGCCGTCACCATCGCATCGTGGCCGATGAAGGCTCGTCGCAATTCGTCGGATTGCGCATCCCAAACGGCGAGTAACCCCTCGCTGTCGCCAAATAGAACCGGCTGATCCAGGCCCAAGACAGGCTTGTCAAGAAAAGTGAAGACGGTCGGCGTGCGTCCCGTCGTCATTTGGTACTTCGATACCTGCTGGCCGTCGCGCAGCTTCACCAAGGACACTCCCGCATCGCCTGACATCCGCGTGACCTTCAACTCCTCGGATCGCGTGGATGGCTTCTCCTGAATGGGTGAGAGGTCATTCTCGGGATCGATCGCGTAAATCGAACGAGCGGCCAGGTCGAGCACCTTGTCAATTGGCCCGTAGTGATTTCTACCCCAACGGTCTGGAGGATAAGGCGACACCCCGAAAGCGATTCGAGGGGAATCGCGATCAAAGGCGGCTTCGTAGATCGGCTTTCCTTTCGCTTGGAAGCGATGCACCCGATCACCACTGGCGATCTTCCAAACGTGGACTTCACCGAATTTGTCGCCACTGGCCGCCAACCCCAAAGTCGGCTGAATGTCGATCGAGCGCACCTGCCAGCGATGTCCGCTGTAGACGATCTGTGGTTCCGCTACCAACGCCGATTCCGCTTCGCGGGCCGGCCACACGCCGATCCAAAACCGGTTGGTACCGCGCTGCCTGCCGATACCCGCCGCCGCCCAGAGATTTTGCTCCAGTTTAAGATCGACAACCCGAGGATCGTCCGACGTGTCGAAGGGATATTTCAATCTCCGTTGCAACAGGTCGACCATCCACTCGTACAAACGCGGGGGCAAGGGATCGGCACCGCTCATCCGTTGCATCGAATTGGCATTCAACAGAAACGGCCCGGTGAAATCGATCCCCATGAGAATCGACTCCTGGCCGGGAAAGTGCAGTTCGTCAACGATCGGCGATCGCAAGTCTCGAGGCGGGCTTTTTCGTAAAATTTTCCTCTTCGGCCAGTCCCAAATCGCCACGTTGCCGTCGGCATCAACGCTCGCCATCTGCTGGCCATCGCGAGAAAAATTGATTTGCCTGACTGGCGATGTGTGTCCGGGTAGCAGTGAGTCGATTTCGTCCCACGCGTCGACGCGGTAAACGCGAATGGCCCCGTGTGGCTGGTAGTCGCCTACGCCCACAACCAAGTGCTGTCCGTCCGGCGAGAATGCCAACGTGTGGCAATCGCCGTACGATGTTCTCGATCGGTCACCGCGAAGCGTCGCCACCAAATCACCGCTTGCCAAGTTCCAGAGGCGCACCACTTTGTCACCGCTGGCCGCCACCCAGCGTCCTTGAGGGTCGATCGCCACGTCGGAGACTTCGGTCAGGAAACCTCCCGCGTCGATCACGATCTCGGGGTCTCCCTTGAAGTCCTTGAGCAGCTCGGTGGTGTCGACCTCAACCTCCTCGGAGACAAGTTTCATGAAGTCACTTGGCGGGCTGACCGCAGGCGAAGTGGCAGGCGGTGGTGACTCCTCCGGCGTCGGTAAGCTAAGCGTCGATTCGTGCGGCAGCTCACCGATCACCACCGCCGTTGCGGGATCCGGTTGTAAATCAACCGGGCGATCCAGTGTGTCGGTCAGGTCATCCGTACTGGCCGTCTCAACGGTTGCGGCCGTCTCGTCGGTTGCAGCGATTCCCTCGACCGTGGCAATCTCATTCGCCTCATCCACACCCTCGATCGTGGCAATCCCCTCGGTCTCGGCCACAGTCTCGGCTTCTGCAATTTCATCCGTCTCGGCGATGCCTTCGACCATGGCAATACCGGTGGGCGCAACCGAACGTTTTGCTGATCGAAGGAAAAGTCCCAAACCGAGCGCCAGCAGAAGAATCAAACCGCACAACGGATAGAGCACGTAGCGATTTTCGATGGCGCTGTGGACCTTGTCTCTAGCGGTGGCAGCCCGACCTGTGACCGCGCCCGGCGGGTTGCGACGTTTGTCTGGTCTAGCTCCCTTTGAGGCTGCTGGTCGGGATGAGGGTTGAGAGGGGCCGATTCCAAGGGGATCGATGTGCCGCACGTTGCTCGGCACGATTCCGGTTGGCTGCGGAGCTTCAGCCTTCGAAGGGGCGACCGGCTCGACAGCCACCACCGGTTGATCGTTCAGTCGGACGAGCGCCTCGGCGGCCGTGGCGATGCGATCGGGCACGCTCTTGATCAGCATGGCGTCGATGGCCTGAGCCAAGTCGGCGGGAACCTCTGGGAGGGTGTCCGAGACCAACGGCAGCGGATCGTGACTGCTGTGCCTTCGAAGCCACGCCACCTCCGGATCGGCCGCTTCGGATTGCGATCCAAGCAGCAACTCATCGAACCGAGGGCCGGCTAACAACTCGAATGCCATGAACGCCAGGCAATACAAATCGGAGGCGGGGCCGAGCGAACCGAACTCGCCCCGAATCCACTCGGGGGCGAGGTACTTCTTCGTTGAAAGGGGAGGCCTCAGCTCGCCGTGGATATCCACCTTTTCGAAGTCGCTCAGACGCACCGTGCCGCCGGCATCGATCAGGACGTTTGAAGGGCGTATCGCCCCGTGCAACTTGCCTTGAGAGTGCAAAAAATCCAGTGCTGACAAAAGTTGGGCGACGATACTGCGGACCGTGTCAGCCTTCATCTCGCTGTGTCGGATCTGATTCGCGAGGCTTCCCCGCATCAGTTCCATCACGATCCAGCCGTTCTCGGGGACGACGGTGTGGATCCTCAAAATGCCCGCGTGCTCGGTCTGCGCCAAGTCTTGCGCCTCCCTCATCAAACGCTCTTGACGTCGGGGATCGGCTTTACCGGCCTCTGTCAATTCTTTGATGGCAACATCTCGACCGAGAGCCAGGTCGTGAGCACGGTAGACGATCGTCGTTTCGGTACGACCGAGTTCCTCGAACAACTCATAATTCGGATGCGTTGTCATCACTCGGACCGTTTCTGGGGCAATTCTTAATACGCTCGGCGCGTGTCGTCAGGTTTTCGTCAGCGATCTGCTCACGCTGCTTGTTCGCCACGGGGCACCCGCTGTTACAAAAAATCGTGGCCGCTTTGAAACGATTGGTGCGGGCAAACGAATGAAGGGTCATGACGCGGCACGACATCTATTCACAGACCACTCGCCGGTTCCTGCAGCCGATCGTGCACCTT
>JBGTCJ010000488.1:0-7625 GCA_041748895.1 Pirellulaceae bacterium | reverse complement strand
AGTCGCCGCGAAGCTGCGGGAGAGTGAGTTTGCGGCATCTTTGGTCAAACGCATCTCCGCCTCCATGGCAGACGCGTCGCTCACGGCTCCTTCACCCATGGCCACCGGGACGGCTGACGATCCCAACCGGATCGGTGAATATCTCGACAGCGTTTTGTCCTCGGAGCAAGTCGCGGAGATCGAGCGGATTTGTCTCGAGTCCGATCCCCATTTGGCCGAGGTGGCCGCTTGCCACCAAATCCTCACGATCGTTCTGGCCAATCGTGCGGAAGTGCCACCCGAACTCCGATCTCGGATCTACGCGCTAGGCGAGCGCGTGTCAACGGAGGGCGGCGGCTCATCGCGGTCCAATGGCTCAGGCTCACACACGGCGATCGTTCCCGTGACGATGGGCGATGCGCGCGGCGCCCAGCGACCCGTTGGGGAAGCGGCATCACCGCAGCGCACGGTCCTTCCGGTCGGCCTCGACGATTCGGGCGTATCCGACGCCCCGACCCGACTTCGCGAGGCGGCTGCGGCTGCATCCACTCCAGTAGTAAAGCCATTTCCAGTTAGCGATGAATCGGGCCCGGCGATGGCGGGTTCACGACCGCTTGCGGCCGCCGAGGCCTCGGAGATTTTCGGACGACCCTCGCGGATCATGCCGTGGCTAGTTGGCCTTGCTTTGGCGGCGGTCTTTTTGTTCGTCGCCGCCCAGGCCTTCGCACCTTTGCTTCGCAAACGGGCGGATGACAATGATCGGTTGTTGGCCATGGACAAACGCTCGCCAATAGCGGCAGCCGAGGTCGAGCCTTTCGAGATGGCTTCTGAGGATGCCTCCGTCAGCCTGAATGATCCTCCAAAAAGTGTCGATTCCGGAGTGAACGAATCCTCCACCACGCTGCCATCGGAGGTTGCCCCGAGGGACCGTGTTGTAGATCCCCTCGACGCGATGCCGGTGCCCTTGGATGTTGAGAGCGCGCCCGCGCCGCCGGAGCCGCGGTTGCCGCCGATTGCCACCGATCCGCGTTCTACAATGTCCTCGAATGGAGACGCCGCGTCCTCGAATCTCGAAACAGCGTCCTCGGATCGAGAGGGAACAACCGCGTCCGCTGGACCCGTTGCCGCTGAGGTTGTCGACCCAAACGCCGAGCAACCGTTGCCTATCCCTCCGGCAGTCGTTCCGCCTTCGATGATCACCAGCGAAGGGTCTCTGCTCTTGATCCGCAAGCCGAATGCCGAGCCTTGGATGCTCGGGCGGAAGGGAGACATTGTCGAGTTGGGCAGCGATTTGATCTGTCCCCCGTTGTTCCGTGATCGTCTGTCGATTCGCGGGCAAGTTGAAATCACGATGGTCGGTCCCGCGCGCCTCACGCCCGCCGCGGCTGACGACAATCCGCTCGGACTCAGTGTCGGATACGGCAGGTTTGTGATCGAAGGGTTGCAGCCAGACCGTGAAATGACCGTCGGGTTTGGCGATACGGAGCATCGCCTGATGCTTGAGGGCGACGAATCGCGTGCCGCGATCGAGGTTCGAACGCTACGGCTACCCGGCGCCGACCCGTCCAATCCTGCGAAGACGAAGTACGCGCTTGCGATCCTGGCGGTTCAGGGAACGCTCCGTTGGCAGTCCGGCAGCGGGGCGGAGATGACGCTCTCCACCGGGGAGCTGTTGACGTGGATACCCTCAGGTGAGCTCAACCGTACGGCGGTCGAAACCATTCCCGATTGGATCGATGATCGCCCACCCGTACCGGCATCGCTCGAGTCATCGGCGCGCGATGGACTGTTGGGTTTGGTACGCGGCAATGAGTCGATCGAATTGTCGCTTCGTGAGTCGATCGATTTTCGACGGACCGAGGTCGGAGCGTTGGCCGCGCGGACGCTTTTGTTGCTGGACCGGCCCGAAGTCTATTTTGGTGCCGACGGGATTCTCGCCAACGCGAGGCAGAAGAACTTTTGGCCGGATCACTTCGATGCACTGGTTAACGCGATCAACCGCGGACCCGATGCCGCGGAGGTGATCCGCGAGGCGATCATTCGGATGGACGCTGCCGATTCGGATACGATCTTCCGTTTGTTGTGGCTGTTCTCGGACCAACAGCTCGCCGACGGCGCTGATGAATCGCTCGTTCGCTGGCTCGATCACTCCAACATGACAATCCGTGTGTTGGCCTCTGAAAACCTCCGCCGAATCACTGGAACGACACTATTTTTCAAGCCGGAAGTGGAGACGGCGCCGCGCCGCGCCAGCGACATCAAGAAGTGGGATACCCGCTTAAGAAAAGGCGAGATTCTCTGGCAGCGTCCCTAACCGTTCTGGTGGCGAGGGGAGCACGGCCGGGATCCGCATCCCGCTAACCGGCGGGACTCTGACCCGCACTACCTGGCCGCCGTAGCGACAGATACAGTACGCCTTCGCTGCATCAATTCCGGCTCGGTCTTTTTCAAGGGACGTTTGCACGATGGCACACACGATCGTGATTTTCGGGGCGTCGGGCGATCTAACCAGCCGAAAACTGATCCCTGCCCTCTATAGTTTGCACAAGAAAGATCGCCTCCCGAATCACACGCGAATCGTTGGCGTCGCGCGAAGCGTTTTCGACCACGATCAGTGGCGTCAAATGCTTCTTGAGACCACCAAGGAGTTCTCGGGGCCGCTTTTCGATGAGGCGAGTTGGAAGTCTTTTGCGGAGAAGGTTTTCTACCAACCAGGTGACATCAAGGATGTCCAGGACTTTCATACGCTCGCCAAGTTTTTGCCGACGATCGAACCCGAGGGTCAGGTCGAGCGAGTTTATTACCTGTCCACCATGCCCCAACTTTATGCGACGGCCGTCGAGCAGTTGGGCGCGTCTGGACTCGCGGATGATTCATCCGGTGAGCGGCGCGTGATCATCGAGAAACCGTTCGGGACCGACTTGGCATCGGCTCGGGAGCTCAATGGCCGCGTCCACCGCGTGTTTCGAGAAGATCAGATTTATCGGATTGACCACTACCTCGGCAAAGAGACTGTTCAGAATCTTTTCGCCATGCGGTTTGCAAACAGCATCTTCGAACCGCTTTGGAATCGCAATTATATCGATCACGTTCAGATCACCGTCGCCGAGGAGGTGGTGATCGGCAGTCGGGCCGGGTACTACGACACCTCGGGCATTCTCCGCGACATGTTCCAGAACCACATCCTCCAACTGTTGATGATCACGGCGATGGAGTCACCGCCTCGTTTCGACTCGACCTTGGTTCGAGACGAGAAAGTCAAAGTGCTCCATAGCGTCAGACCGATGACGGGCGGCGATTTTGCTGCGCAAACCGTGCGCGGCCAATACGAGGGATACTTGAAGGAACCGGGTGTTCCGGCCGAGAGTCCGACGGAGACCTTCGCCGTTCTCAAGATGTACGTCGATAATTGGCGATGGCGAAATGTCCCGTTCTATCTCCGCAGCGGCAAAGCGATGTCGTGCAGGTCTTCGCAAATCGTCATTCAGTTCAAGCCACCACCGCATCTGCTGTTTGGCAAAAAGACACGCGAATTTGACGCGAATCGATTGGTGATCCAGGTGCAGCCGGCTGAAGGGATTCAGATGCACATTCAGTCCAAAGTTCCGGATACGGAAATGAAGACCCGCACCTCGACGCTCGATTTCCGATTCGGCAGGGGAGATGTCGGCGGAATGCCCGACGGTTACCAGCGGCTATTGCTCGACGCGATGAACGGTGACGCGAGTCTGTTCGCACGCAGTGATGAGGTTGAGCTGTCTTGGGGGATCATCGATCCGATCCTGGCCGCTTGGCGAAGTCCCGCTGCCCCACGCCTGCTGAGCTACCCCACCGGGCTCTGGGGTCCCGAGGAATCGACCGACTGGATGCGCCGCCAGAAACGGGAGTGGTTCGATGTCTGCCCGATCATTGAGTGACGTCCGATCATCGAGTGACAGCCGTGTGGTGACTGAGTCCCAAGCGGTGAGCAGCTAGCGGTTCGCCCCGTGATGGGCAACCGCCCGCATCAAGTCGTCGATGAACGCTTCGCGGTGGATCGGTGAGACCAGGCAATCGCCGCGATCGAGCACGATTCGAACTCGCCGTAAAGACAACGCAGGGCCACTCCGCCAACTTCGTGACAACTCGGCGCCACGAATCGATGACAGCGGGAGATTGCGGATAAACAATCCGCAGCGAACATTGAGTGAATCAGCGGTCAATGTGTAGCGACAAGGGAGCGTCAAGAGAAGATTGATCAGCGAAAGCGCGGCAGCCACGATCCAACACGTCAGCGTCTCATCGGTCCGTCCCTGAACCGCGAGGTAACCTCCAAACACGGTCAGTCCGGCCGGTGCCAGGTAGAGCACGACCATGAGCCACGTGTCGATCGCGGACGGGTAGATCCGCGCGGCGTCGGGGGTCCGAGTGGCAAGGCGGGTCAACCCCTCGGTTAACGCTGGATTCGAGTCCATCGCTGCATCCATCAATCCACCCTCCCGTCAACGGCCGATGATTTGGACAGTACCACTGCCCGATACAATTTCACCGATCTCGTAACACTCGGTCCCACCGGCCGCAATTTTGGCCACGATACTTGCCGCATAGTAGGGGCTGACCACGAGCGTCAAACCGATGCCCATGTTGAACACTCGTCCCATCTCCTCCGGGGTGACATCACCCAATTTCTGTAGCCAAGTGAACACGTCCGGGACGGGCCAGGATCCATAGGACACCCTGGCGTCCATCGACTTGGGCAGAATGCGATCGAGATTTTCTTCGATCCCTCCGCCCGTGATGTGTGCGATCCCATGGATCACTTGCTTCACGCGGTAACTCGATTGGACCATTCGAACCGCATCGACATACAATCGCGTAGGTCGAAGCAGCTCGTCGGCCGCGATGCCGCCGATTGCGTCGACCTGATCATTCCAGTCGATGCCCGCATCGCGAATGATCTTGCGAACCAAGCTGTATCCGTTGCTGTGTAGGCCGCTCGACGCCAATCCCAGCACCTTATCGCCGATCGAAATGCTTCCGCCGTTGATGATCCGCTCTCGCTCAACCACTCCGACGGCGAATCCGGCCAAGTCATAGTCGTCCATGCCGTACATGTCTGGCATGATCGCTGTCTCGCCCCCCAGGAGTGAGCAATCGGCCGCAATGCAGCCATCGCTGATCCCTCCAACGATCTGTTCGAGCCGATCCGGGTCATCGCGTCCCATCGCAACATAGTCGAGGAAGAACAGCGGTTCGGCACCGGTGCAGATCAGGTCATTGACACACATCGCGACCAGATCGATACCGACGGTTTTGTGGCGACCCGTCTGCTGGGCGATCTTCAACTTGGTTCCCACACCATCGGTACCGCTGACAAGAACAGGCGAGCGGTAATTTCGGGCAAACAATTTGCCGTCGAAATCGAGCTGGAAAAGGCCGGCGAAACCGCCATCGTTGCGGAGAACCCGTGGGCTGAAGGTGCGGTGCATGAGCGCGGGCAGTCTGCCCATCGACTGCGCATAAATGTCGAGGTCGACGCCAGCATCGCGGTAGGTGGAAGGCATGGGGGATGCGTCAAATCGAAGAAGGACGTTCGCGGATACGTGATCTCGTCACTGAAACGGGATGCGGGCAAATGATCTTCCTTTATTTTTGCCGATGGAACAGGGGCCGCACACCGGACACCGCGGGAGGTTATTCTGGGGTTTCCAGTGCGATTGATGAACAACCAACCCAACACTCACAATTTCCAGGACTGTCCCACAAGGTTTCTCCGTACTTCGTTACCTGGTCGGATCGATGAGCACCCCGCCACTTGTTTTGGTGCGGGATGCCGATGGCGATTTCAAGCATGTGCGACGCAAGGTGCTAGGTTTCCTTTGCCATCGTGTCCGACCTACTGCATTGACTGTCGCAGCACGCCAGAGGGGCTCTGCGTTTGTCAATCCTGATTGACTCGCAGCGACGTCTGTCGCGGTAAACGAACAAGGAGAGATCGACCCTATGCTTATGCGTCAGCCGTGTCCCCCGCTTCAGTACTCCTACCACACGCCCTTTGGAGCCACGCTCACCGATACCGGTGTGCAGTTTTCAGTCTTCAGCCGCTCCGCGACCGCGATGCGACTGCTGCTTTACAACAAGATATCGGACCGCGAGCCGGCCGAAATCATCGAGTTTGATCGCGATCACGACCGCTGGGGCGACGTATGGAGTCTTCACGTTCAGGGCATCGACGCTGGCCAGCTCTACCACTTTCAGGCCAGCGGTCCGTGGGCGCCTGAACAGGGGCATCGATTCGACTCGGGCGCACGCCTGATCGACCCCTACGCCGATGCTCTTGCCGGTACCTACCAAAAGGCCGATGACTGCGTGATCCGTCCGCCAAGGTGTGTTGTGGTCGATCACGACTTTGACTGGGAGGGAGATCGACACATCCGCCGTCCACTGAGCGAATCGGTGATCTACGAGATGCACGTCCGTGGTCTCACCAAGAGCCGCACGTCGGGAAGTCAACATCCGGGAAGCTATCTCGGCGTGATTGAGAAAATCCCCTATCTCAAATCGCTCGGGGTGACCGCTGTCGAGTTGATGCCCGTTCACGAGTTTCCGATTCGAGGCCCTCATGGCGAGAAACTCAAACGGCCCAATTACTGGGGTTATGACCCGATGGCGTTTTTTGCCCCCCACCGCGGGTATGCCCACAGTGGCGCCCCGGGGGCTCAGGTCAACGAGTTCAAGACGATGGTCAAGGCCCTTCATGCGGCCGGGATCGAGGTGATCCTCGACGTCGTCTTCAATCACACCTGTGAGGGCAACGAGAATGGCCCGACGATCTCTTTCAAGGGCCTCGAAAACCAGGTTTATTACATCCTGAGCGAAGGTCGCCACTTCAGCAACTACAGCGGGTGCGGCAACACTCTCAATGGCAATCATCCCGTTGTCCGTGAGATGATTTTCCACTGCCTGCGGAGTTGGGTCCACAACTACCACGTCGATGGATTCCGTTTCGATTTGGCGAGCATCCTCAGTCGAGATCGAAAAGGCAACTTGATTCCCAATCCCCCCATGGTTGAGTTGATCGCCGAGGACCCGCTCCTGGCGGACACCAAGATCATTGCCGAGGCCTGGGACGCCGCGGGCGCGTATCAGGTCGGTTCATTCGGAAGCAGTCGCTGGGCCGAATGGAACGGTCGCTACCGCGACGATGTTCGCGCCTTCTGGCGCGGTGACGGTGGGACACTCGGTGCACTGGCAACGCGACTGGCCGGAAGCAGCGACTTGTACCAACACGCCGGTCGGCCGCCGGCCTGCAGCATCAATTTCGTCACCAGCCACGACGGCTTCACGATGAACGACTTGGTGATGTACAAGCACAAGCACAACATCGCCAACGGCGAGGACAACCGTGACGGCGACAATCACAACATCAGTGATAACTACGGTGTCGAGGGCCCGACTCGCAAGAAGGTGATACTCGATGTCCGCACCCGTCAGATCAAGAACATGCTTGCCACGCTCTTGCTCAGTCAGGGCGTGCCGATGCTGGTCAGTGGCGATGAAATTCGGCGGACTCAGCGGGGAAATAACAATGCCTACTGCCAGGACAACGAGACCAGTTGGTTCGATTGGCGGTTGGTCGACAAGAACGAGGACATGCTGCGGTTCAC